>NZ_JAIUHP010000028.1:0-47891 GCF_020165175.1 Mesorhizobium sp. CA16 | reverse complement strand
TCGATGCCACGGGCCATTACACCTACACGCTGACAACGCCGGAGGCGAACGCCCCGGCCGGCAACAACGGCACCAACATCCAGAGCGGCACCGACGCGTTCACCTATACGGTGCAGGACGCCTTCGGCAACACCAACACCTCGACCATCACCATCTCCATCAAGGACGACGTGCCACAGATACTCTCCATTCAAAACACCGTTATGCCGAATGTCGCCGACACCGACGCCCACGGCACATGGCAGCCTGTCTTCGGCGCGGACGGCCCCAGCGCGACCGCCGCGATCGGAGTTGCAATGGGGACCGCACCCTCTGGCGAGACTTACTCGATCACCAATAACGTGGGCACCAGCGCGACCGGCGAGCAAATCAATCTGGTCACTGTGACTCCGACCACGGGGACGGCCTACACATTCTACGAGTACACCCATTATAATGCAGCAACCCATAGTTCGGAGATGCTCGCGTATCAGACGTTGGCTGGCGCTCAGTCGGGGCAGGCAAGCAATGAGTTCTTCACACTAACAATGGCGGCGGATGGGACATATGATTTCCATCTCGCAACGAACCAGTTGCAAACCACGACAACTTTTAATGGATCAAGCATCCCCCCCGGTAGCAATTACTACGTGGATGTTGCCGGGACGAGCATAACCAATGGCCAACACGCGAACGATCCAGTGCCTACCTCCGGCTATGACATTCTGATCCAAGGCGGCACCAACTATGTAGTGGCAACCGGTGGATTTACGCAGGGAACTGTCAATTCAAGCCAGAACAGCTTCGGGGTGAATAATGCCCACTTTAACCCTGGCGAGGTTGTGGATTTCAAGTTCGGCACGCCGCAACTCTCGGCCTCGTTCAGCATCGCCACGCCGCCGGCAGGCGAAAGCTTCCAGGTTTACATCTGGAACTCCGCACATACGGCGTACCTGACCGAGATGCTGACGGGGAACAATGTCGGTACGTTCACTGTCGACGCAGCCCACTGGACCGGCACCGGTGTCAATGACCTGGCACATTTCAATGCCTTTGTTGCCGCGAACGGCGGCGGCTTCTCGGAGATGGACGTCGTGAATAACGGGGTCACGGTTGACCTCACATCCATCAAATATAACGAGCAAGTGACGGTGGCCGATACAGCCCTGACCTTCGCTCCCACCATCACCGATGGCGACGGCGATGTTGCCTCTAGCGGCAGCAATCTGACGGTATCCTTGATCGGCAGCCACACCGGATACCAACTGTCTGGAGCCAACGCCGTTCTCGTCGCCAGCGCGAGCGGGCACGACACTTTTACGGGGAATGGAACCAACGACACGGTCGACTTCTCCAACGCGGCGAGCTCCGTCCAGGTCAATCTCTTGACGCACAGCTACGGTGGAGCGGCGAGTGGCGACACGTTGACTGGAATAGAGAACCTGATCGGTTCCTCGCATGACGACGTTCTGGTTGGCGACGCCAACAGTAATATCCTCTCCGGCGGCGGTGGGACGAATACGATGACCGGCGGCGCTGGCGCCGATACGTTCAAGATCGACCATCTCGACATCCATGACCTGATCACCGACTACAGCGGTGCCGGTGGGCAGGGCGACAAGATCGACCTGACGGCGTTGTTTGACGCGCCCGTGGGAAGCAACGACATCAGCAACTATGTCCAGTATGACACCAGCACCAAAATGCTGAGCGTCGACAGCACCGGTACGGGCAGCAATTTCGTCGTCGTCGCTGAGCTACAAAGCGGGCCGACCACCACCGGGACGATCAACATCCTTTACGATGACTCGAACCATCAGCAGCACACGGCCACCATTTAGCACTTATGCGCGGCCACGCTTCCATGCTAAGCATTAGTGAACCGTGAATTCGCAATTCGAAGAGGGGCTTACATGAAACATTCCGCAAGATTGCTGGCTTCGGCCGCGGCGCTGTTGGTGGCCGGGTCGACGGGGTTTGCCGCCGACATCATCGGCGAGCCGGCGGTGAATTATTGCCGCACTGTGGGCACGTCGGACCTGGTGCTGACCGACAACATGGTCGAGCTCAAGGACCATGTGGTGAAGCTGATGGACGAATCGGTCGCCGTCGCCAACAGCCCGGAATGGATCAACTCGTCGCGTCCCGCCTTCGTCTGGGCCTCGGAAGCCAAGGTCGCCTGCGGCATGGCCTATGGCTACCTCAAGACGAACTACAAGGACGAAGACACGCTCAACAAATGCGAGTGCTTCCACGACCGCATGGTCGAGTACATGCACTGAGCTGACGGGCAAGCGGACGCCGGCTGGCTGCGATGGTGGCCGACGGAGAACCGGCGAAGGCGATCGCGCTGGACCGGTCCGCCGTTTCACCGAAACGGCGAAACGGTCCATCTCTTTGTCTTGACGCAAGTGCGAGCGGAAAACCGCTGCGCAGTGTTCTTGGAGTTGCCCTGGCAGTCGCCTTGCTCGGCCTGGGGCAAACACCTGTCCACGCCAACTGGCTGGAACGACCGCAACCGTCGGGGACGCAGCCCGTGCGCTGCGACGCGGCGCCCGAGCGGACGCGCGCGACGTTCAAGGCATTCGCCACCTGCCAGGCGTCGCTCTACGGCCTCGAGCCGGTGCTGGCGCATGCGGTGATGGAGATCGAAAGCGGCTTCGATCCCGGCGTGCGCGGCGCCGACGGCGAGGTCGGGCTGATGCAGGTCATGCCGGCAACCGCGCGGATGCTCGGCTTTCGCGGCTCGCTCGACGAGCTTGGCGAGCCGGCCACCAACATCGCGCTCGGCGTCAGATATCTGGCGCAGGCAAACAGGCTCGCCGTGGGCGATCTTTGCACCACCGTGATGAAATACCGCGCCGGGCACGGCGAGACCGGCTTCTCTGTCCGCTCGGTCGACTACTGCCGGCGCGCACGCGCGATCCTGGCACGGGAAGGCCTCGACGCGACCGGGCCGCTGCCGGTGGCGACGATCGGATTCTCCGACGTCTCGACGATCGGCTTCTCCGACATCTCGATTGTCGGCTTGCCCGCCGCCGGCGAGGAGAAACGCGTCTGCGTGCGACGATCGTTCGTGCCGGGGCCGCGCTACATGAAATGCGCCGACTATCGCAGCCCGGCGCAAGCAAGGACGATACAGGCGCTGAGAGCGCGGCTGTTCGATGGCTGAAGCCATGATGCAAGAATTGCGGGACGGCCGGGCAGGCAAACGTTAAGAGAAGTGAAGGCGGACCGGGGCGAATACCGGCGGCAGATGGGATGGAAGCATCAAATGAAATGTGAGCGGCACGATCCGGACCTGAAGCGCGCCGCGCCCAAACGAATCGTTGCGGCGCGCTTCAGGTCTTTGTCAGATCCATGTCGTCTCCCCAAAACCGGGACCACTTTTGGGCGACATGCATTGGGGGCTCTCGCTCTCGGGCTCGTCGCGACGCTGTGCGGATGCCAGTCCAAGAGCGGCGCGTCGGACGTGCTCGATCCGTCGGCGATCACGGCACCCACCGGCCAGGCGGGCGCGCCCGCGGCGCCCGCCCAGCAGGCAAGCGGCCAGGCCTTGGGCAGTGCGGCCTTGGCCAGCGCGACCTCGGCCGGCCCGGCCTCGGCCGCCGCCGCCAAGGCCCAGCTGACGCTCGGCACGGGGCCGACCAAGGTGGCCATGCTGCTGCCGCTTTCGGCGCCCGGAAGCACGGGCGAGACCGGCCGGAAAATGTATGACGGCGCGCGCCTCGCAATGGCCGACCTCGGCGACAAGCTTCTGACGCTGACGATCGAGGACACGCGCGGCGACAGCAGCTACGCCAAGGACCTCGCGGTGAAGGCGATCACCTCGGGCACGGCGAAGGCGGTCATCGGGCCGTCCGAGCTTGCGGCCGCACAGCACCTTGCCAAGCTCTCCGGCTCCAAGCGGCCGCCGGTGCTGGCGCTGGCCGACAATTTCGCCGGCGGCCCCGGCGTCTATTCCGTGCGGCTCGGCGAAGCCGATAGCGCTGCGGCGGGCGCGGCGGCGGTCGCCGCCAAGGGCGCCAGGAAATTCGTGCTGCTGGTGCCTTCGGGCGCCGACTCGAGCGCCGTGGAATCCCGGGTTGCCAACGCACTCAGCATCTATGGCGCCACGCTTGCCGTGACCCTGCCCTATTCGGCGAGCGACGGCGGCGCCAAGGTGGTGTCCGACATGGGCTCGCTGGTCGAGGCGCCCGACGCCGTGGTCGTCGCCTGCGGCGACGGCAGCCCTGTCGCCGTGCTCGCGGCGCTGAAGGCCAAAGGCATTCCAGGCAAGGCGGTGACGCTGATCGGTACCGACCGTTGGCTCGAGCACCCGATGGATCCGCTCTACGAGGGCGCCTATATCGCGACGCTCGACCAGAGCGAGACCGGCCCGATCGCCGACCGCTTCAAGGCGACCTACAACTACCAGCCGGACGTCAACGTGGCCTATGCCTACGACGTGGTGGCGCTGAGCGCGGGCATCGCCAGCTCCGCCGGACCCGACGGCTTCAGCAAGCAGGTGCTGGAAAACACCAGCGGTTTCCGCGGCTCGACCGGCCTGTTCCGCTTCCGCGCCGACGGCTCGAGCCAAAGGTCGATGCCGTTTTTCAAGGTGGAGAAGGGGCGGCTGAAGCTGGTGGAGAAGTCGACGTCGGGGTTTTGAATTGCTCGCTGTCGGCACCTGCCGCACGACCTTGTTAATCAACTTCCGGCGAGAGCACTGTTCGTGGCGGCAGATTTGCGCCCTTGGCGGTCGAATCGATTCTGTAGGTAACCGATCTCACAATGACGATGGAAAGGGCCGCGATGGCTGCCCCAGCAATCAGGTCGATCATATGATGCCCACCCTCCGGCATCGTGCTGATGATCATGATAACTTCCAAGAGCAGTACAGGCCAAAAAACAACTCGAAAATAGCGCATCGAATAAGCGATCAGAACGCCTAGACTCGTATGGAAAGAAGGGAACGTCACGAGCGGTTGAGCTTCACTGAAATTTAAGGCGAATGGTTCGCCGGATCGTAGCTTCAACAAAGTTGTGTAGTGCCACATCCCCGCTTCAGAAGTGAAATTACTGAATGCGGCGGCTGGAGGCTTAAAGAACGCATATGCCCCGGCAGCAGGGACCAATGCCTCGACAACTCCTATTATTGTCAAGCAGACTGCGCTGGTTACATAGTATTCAAGCAGTCGGTCCAATCGATGCATCGAGGCATGAAAAACCGCGACCATCATCATCTGCAAACCGATCGAATGATAGGCTGCTACAAGGGTGGCACTAACAATCGGGCTGCTATTGGTCAATTTCAGGAAGGCAAGCCAGTCGAACCCGAACGCTCTGTCCATTCCTGCAAGGTTTCCGTCAAGCAGAGGCCTGCCGTTGGCAGAGGCAAGACAGATGAAGACCGCGATTGCCAGCCCGAAAGGAATCGCCAGGGCACACAAATGCAGCAACGTCTGTCCTGTTCCAACCAATTTGCGGATCAACCGAGCTGGACGAGACTCGTCGCCTCTAACGCGGTGACCGACCAGCGCGACTACTACATACAAAGCAACGACGAGGGCTACTATCTTTGCTATGATTCCCAGGTTTGACGGATCAAGATAGACGTTCGAGTAGGGCAGCCAAACGAATCCCGCCGCCGCAACGACTATCGTCAAAATCAACGACAGAAAGGCAAGCCGTCGAACTTCTGTATTGAGACGGTAGATCATGCCATGGCTCTTCGCCGAATTGTGCGCATTCTGGACCGTTCGTTCCTCGCTGACCGGATTTCGCTGACCAGCAACCTGCTGTGTCTCGTCGGTTAGCGGATGGGTTGCGACAAGAAAATGCTAGGCTCCGATCATCCACTATCGAGGGGCTTCAACTTCCGGAGGCGAAGGCTCATCTCGCCATCCAGGGACTGGCGACAAGCTTGGAACAAGCATCGGAATCCTTCGTCTATACGCCTCGTATTCGGGAAACGCCGCACCCAAGACTCTCTCCTCATTGACTATCCGCCGATATTGGAAGGCAACAACTATCGCGCCGACGACAACCGTCGACCAAGTCGGATTGCGAAGAATCACGCCGAGCAGAACGATCGCTTCACAGGCATAAAGAGGGTGGCGCACGAACTGGTACGGGCCGGTCGTAACGAGCCTCCTCGCTTGGGCAAGGATGCTGAATGATCGACCGAGCCGCCAGAGGCACCAGATACAGAGGACGAAACCGAGAATCGTGATGAGGTCGGCCACAATTTCCAGCTTTGGTGCCACCTGTACGCGGGGAACGGCAATCAAGGTGACGGTGGCAAGGCAACCGATCAGGGCGGAAATTCGGGGCTCGATTCCCTGTGCCGTCTTGAGGGGCGGAAGCCTCGCAACGGTCGTGACGACGACGAGCATCATGAAGCCGAGCGCTGCGATATTCGCTCCGATTTCGACCAGCCATCGCACCGTCCAGTCCGAATTGCTGACACCCGCGACCGTTGTCGCCGCTTTCAAAGTCGCGCAGACTGTGAAGTAAAGCGTCATCGTCGCGCGCCCAACGAAGTCACGCATCGCTGGTGGAGGGAGTTTCATTGGTTTTTCCCTTCGGGACAAATGGGTAGGCGAGTTGCTCGATATAGTTCGAGGGTACGGGGTCATCGACGCCATACCGTTCAGGCACAGTTTTGCCGGGCAGGTGCATCGTCCCAAAGATGACATCGATGATTGAGAGCTGCCCCGCAAAATTCTTGTCGTACGCCGCCCGCTCATTGGCGTGATGCCAATGGTGAAACTGCGGTGACGCAATCAGCCACCGAAGCGGCCCGAGGTTCAGCCTTACATTGGCATGCAGCAATAGGGCATGGGCGTGGAAGATGAATGCGAATAGGCCGATGGCTTCGTTGCTATACCCCAGCAAATAGACTGGGATGAAGGAAGCGCCTTTCGTCAGGATCTGATCAACTGGATGGATACGGTGCCCCGCAAGCCAGTCAAGTTCCTCGATGCTGTGATGGATTGCGTGGAAATGCCATAGAAACGGAATGGCGTGAAAGGTTCGGTGGGCGAAATAAAACGCTATGTCTGCAATTAAGATGATTTCTACGACCTGCAGCCAAATCGGTTGTGACGAGACGGTCATGCCAACAAAGGCGGGCACAAGCCAGCCCATCCAGCTCGTCGCGAACGTAATGACCGCAATCAGACCAAGGGTTATCGGCGCCCCGTTGAACACTGCGTAGACCAGATCATTCAGGAAAGCTCTTCGAAGAACTTTCTGGCTAGGCCGCAGGGCAAACAGACGCTCGATCGGCACAAAGATAAGCGCCGTGATCAAAAGAGCCTTGACACTCAAAACGTCCATGCGGCGCCCCCGCCGAAACCCGCACGATCCAATCACTTCGACAAAGTTAGCGCAAGCTTATGGTTTCCGAACGGTTAACCGGCTTGTTGTCGATGCCATGGTTAGCTGAACGCGCTCAGGCCAATCTGCATCGCTATCGTGCAGATCGCGGCTGCCGAAATCGGCACACCAAACGGCGCCACGCCCTTTCTGTCCATATGCTGGATGTAGACGCGAAACATTCCGGCCGGCAACAAAAACGGGTTCTTGACCGCCACTGCCGTGATCACAGCGAATATCAGCAGCAAAACCGAGAACACCGCCAAATTGCTGCCGCCGATGACAAACGGCATCGCGGCCATCAGCTTGACGTCGCCGGCGCCAACTTTGCGCATAGCCCAGAACGGAAAGAGCGCGATGAACAGGATTAGGCCGGCAATGGCGCTCAGGCCCATATCCCACCACGATCCCGACTGAAGACACAAAAGTTGCAGCGAACCGAGACCCAGGCAAAGCAGTAGCAGAACGTCACGATTGGCGATTTTCTGGGTGGAGAAGTCGATCCAGCCGACCTTGGCCAGCAGTGGAATAGCCAGCGCCCTGAGCAGCAGCGAAGTAGCCAGCAGAAGGCTCATGAGCGTTCTATGTTGCGTATGCTAGACGACAAGAGCTTGAGATTGTTGGCCACCGTCGGGTCGTTCGGCGCGAGTTCATAGGCTTTCAAGAAATTTGTTCGCGCGTCCTGCAACTTGCCGCGCAGCAGATAGGAATAGCCGACATTGTTGTAGTATTCCGGCGTCGCGCCGAGCAGTCTGAAGGCCCGGCCATAGGCCATGTCGGAAAGATCGAAGCGCCGGATGCGGTCGCAAGAGGCAGCGAGACCCAGCCAGGCCACCCCATCATTGGGTGCCAGCCGCGTGGCCTTGTAGAACAGGGCGCCGGCGTTGCCGTAGTTTTCGGAGCGGAACTGGGTCTTGGCCTCGGTGATCGCCTGGTCAGAGGCGTAGTAGTCGACATCGCTGATGGTCTTCAGCCCGTCGAAGGTATCGCCAAAAGCGGTGTAGTCGCCCTTGGCGGGCTCGTTGGTGCGGACGACGCCGCCGGTGGAGTCGTTCGTCTGGCATCCGGCCAGGAAGATCAGCAGCAGGCTGGTCGCGACTGCGAGGCGCTTTGTCATTATGTGTCCCACGAGTCCCCCGACTCTACTTTAGAATCTAATCATATGACCGACTAGAAGAAAACGCCTTTCATGCGAATGATCACCGGCAACATGACAACCATCATGACGACGGGAAAAATGCATAACCCCAACGGGATCATCATTTTTACCGGAAGCGCGTTGGCGCGCTCCTCAGCTCGAAGGATCCGCTGAGTGCGCATTTCATCGCTGTAGACCCGCAACGCCTCGGTGAGGCTGGTGCCGAGTTCTTCCGACTGTCGGAACAGGACCGCGAGTGCCTTCGCTTCTTCCAAACCGATCCGATCTGCCAAATCGCGCAGCGCTTCGCGCAACGGTTTTCCAGCGCGCAGTTGCAAATTCATGATTGAAAGCTGAATGCCGAGCCATTTGTGGGTGCCTGCGAGTTCGTTGCCGACTCGCTCCACGGCAGCCTCCAAACTCATACCTGCATCGGCACAGGTGATCATCATATCCATGAAATCCGGAAAACCGCGACGATAGAGCTGCTTCTGACTATTTTCAAACCGATCGAGCGCGATGCTTGGGATTACGATACAGCCAAGTCCAATCAGGGCCGCCCCTGCGAACGCCAATATGCTCGGCAATTGAGGCGGCAGAACGTGCGAAAGAAGGGCATACATAACCACGAATCCGACACACACGGCCACGAAGCGCGATAACGTGTAAATGATCGGCGCGCTGGGTTGATGGAATCCAGCCCGAAACAACTTGGCCTCAAGCGCGTTAGGTTCGCCGCGTTCCTTCTCCAATGCCTTGAAATAGGCCTCCACTGGCCGCTGTGCCGAAATCCTATTTAGTTCCTGCCTTGCACCGAGTGATCGCCGGCTACTAATGCCCCCGGATAACAGGCTTTGGGCAACCAGGCGCCTGGTTTGGAGAACCGGCATCAAAGTCAAAGCTATAACGACAAAAAAAGCTACCGCTGCCAAAAAAACTGAAATTGACAGCAGAACAGCCAAATCTCCGAAACTGGTCAGCAAGTCCATTTCCTTCAAAAATCGAAATTGACCATCCGGTACATGATGAAATCCCCCAGCAATGCCCAGAAGCCAAAGATCGCAAAAGCTGGAAAAATCAGTGGGCTTCCCCAGACATCGCCGTAGTAGCTCGGCGCGATACCCATCAGAACGCCGAGCATGAAAAGCGGAAACAGGGAAATGATCCACGCAGACATGCGTCCCTCGGCTGAAAGCGCCTTTATCTTCAGCCGGAGCGTGCGCCGTGCTCGTAATACCGAGGCAAGATTCGACAAGATTTCTGTCAGATTGCCACCGGTCTTGGCTTGGATTGAGAGAGACACAGATAGGAGATGTAGCCCCTCGAAACCGACTCGTTCGGATAGCTTTCGTACCGCCTGCTCGAGACTCAATCCAAAAGTGATTTCGTCGGAGACTATGCCAAACTCGGTCCCCAGCGGGTCGGCCATTTCTCGCGCAACCAGGCCGATTGCTACCGTGGTCGGATGTCCGGCGCGAAGCGAACGCACTATCATATCGAGCGCGTCGGGTAACTGCGCGGCGAATTTCAGAATTCGTTTGTCTCTGGCTCTTTTTAGGACGAGGAGCGGCAGCACCGCTCCGATGAAAACAAAGACAATAACAGCAGCGAGTGTCGAGAAGCCGAAGATCAACGGCAATAAGAGGGCCAGAACAAGCCCGGCAAGCAAAAACGCCGCGGCGAACGCCAACGGGTTTCCCGTGACGCCGGACTGGGTGTAGAGCCGATTGAGCGCGACTGCTCCAAAAATGAAATCACCCGATGCGGTAAGGCCACGTTCCTGAAGCAAGCTCTGCAGACTTTGCTCCGCCGGGGTGTCGTCTCCCAGGCGTTGCAGACGCCTGTTGATCACTCCTGCTCGCGCTCGCCGACCAGCAAACGACAGATAAAAGGATTCCGCAGCAAGAATCACCGAAGCAGCGGCCAAAACGTACATAAAATAGAGCAGGGTTTGGCCGGTCAGCATCAGAGCGGAACCTGGGGATTGAACGCGTCTTTTCCGAAATGGTGGCCCAGTGTTGCCACTTCTTGGGCAAATCGCGGGCGGACACCGGTAGCGCGGAATTCGCCGATGATGATGCCATCCGCACCGACATCCCGGCGAACAAAATGATAGATCTCCTGAAGCTGGATGACGTTTCCTTCCATGCCAGTCAGTTCTGAAATGGAGATCACCCGCCTACCCCCGTCCGAAAGACGCTGCGTCTGTATGATGATATCGATAGCCGAGGCAATTTGTGCACGAATAGAATCATTCGTCATCGGCATACCAGCCATGCCGACCATCTGTTCCATGCGCGATATTGCGTCGCGAGGCGTGTTCGCGTGGATGGTTGTCATCGAGCCTTCGTGGCCGGTGTTCATCGCCTGAAGCATGTCGAAGGCTTCTTCGCCGCGGACCTCGCCGACGATGATGCGATCCGGCCGCATGCGCAGCGCATTTTTGACCAGTTCCCGCTGGCGGACTTCGCCCTTGCCCTCGACGTTGGGCGGCCGTGTTTCCAGCCGGCCGACATGCGGCTGCTGCAGTTGCAATTCCGCTGCATCCTCAATCGTAACCAAGCGCTCCCTGCTGGGTATGTAGCTCGACAATGCATTAAGCAGCGTGGTCTTGCCGCTGCCGGTACCGCCAGAAACAAGGATCGACTTGCGTGACTGAACGGCTATCCGCAGCAAATCAACCATTGGCGGACGGATTGAGTTGAAAGCCACTAGCCGCTCAAGCGAATAGGGTTTTTTTGAGAATTTGCGGATGGAGACCAACGGACCATCCACTGAGATCGGCCGAACTGCGATGTTCACGCGCGATCCATCTTCGAGGCGGGCGTCGACCATAGGCGCGGATTCGTCCACCCGACGACCAATGGCCGAAACGATCTTATTGACGATCCTCAGCAGATGCGCCTCGTCGCGGAAGCGAATCGAAGTTTCCTCAAGCACGCCCCGCCGCTCGATGAAGACGTGCTTATGCGTATTGATCAAGATGTCGGCGATAGAATCGTCCTTGAGCAAAGGTTCGATTGGCCCCAATCCGAGCATTTCGTCAGCGGTGTCACTGGTGAGTCGATCGAGCTCGCGCGCATTCAGTGGCACATTCCGGCCACGCACGAATTCACGAACGATCGGCCGGATCTCATTTAGGATTTCGTCCTTCGGCGCAGTTTCAAGCGCCGCGAGATTGAAACGGTCTATGAGATGGCGATGTAAATCCACCTTGATTGTGAGAAAATCGTCCCTGTCCGACTCCCCCTCAGTCGAAGGGACTGGTGCCGCTCCGGTTACTGCAACAGCCGTATGCCCCGGCTGCGGCGGCTTCTGTTCGTTCGATCCTTTGATGAAGCGACCCAACATGTCGCCGAACCCTTGCTGATTTCCCCAGCTTTGAAACTAAGCGTTAACCACGAGGGGCACAAGCGGCTTGGAGGACACACTGGCCGTATTACTTGTGACATAGTTAAAAATAGAGATTTGAGAAACCGTTTTATTTTCCCCCGCCCAATGCCAATCGACCAAAGTCCTAGGACCTTTGTCGCAACATAGATCGACAACACCACTAACCCATTTTATATAAACATATATGTCATATGTCTAATGTGACGCTTCGGAGACACGGGTATGGCCGAATTGTGAATGAATGGTTAAGATCGCTTGAAAATCGAAACGAATCAAGCCGTTGTCAAAAGTGAGAAAGCCTCAAACCGAGTATTGAAGGGTTAAAGGACTGTTAATCCGTTTGACTCGGCTTTTTTGCGGGACCTAGGATTGAACGTGACGGGGGATGCTTGGGTATGGGGTTCATCCTTAGGCTCTGTCTCGTCGGGTTCAAACCTCCAAAGGGAGAAATTGGCATGAAAAAGCTCATGACGATGGCCCGGCAGTTCCGCGACGACGAAAACGGCGCTGCCATGGTCGAGTACACCATCCTGCTTGGCATCATTACCATTGCCGTGATCGCGTCGATCATCACAGTCGGTGCCTGGGTCGGCGCTCGCTGGGTGACGCTCGCTGCGGCGTTGCCGTAATATCCCCACCGAATGACCAGCGCCGAGACCTTCGGCGTCGATCAAGGGAGAAAATGGGCATGAAAAAGCTCATCACTATGGCCCGGCAATTCCGCGAAGACGAAAACGGCGCTGCCATGGTCGAGTACACCATCTTGCTTGGCATCATAACCATTGCTGTGATCGCGTCGATCATAACCGTGGGCGCGTGGGTTGGAGTCCAATGGACTTCGCTCGCTGCGGCGTTGCCGTAAAATAATATTGGCGCCGAGGGTAACCCTCGGCGCCGATGGGCTTGGATAGCGCAGGGATCTGCGTAAACATCGGGCGGGGCAATTCCATGCGTGCAAACACAGTCATCATGATCGTTCTCGCCTGCGTATTTGGCGTGTTGGCGGTTGTGCTTGCCAATATGTGGCTGGCCAATCAGCGAAGCGCCATGGCGAAGCCCGGGGACCTGCCGCGCGACACCATCGTCGTGGCCGCAGTGCCGCTGAAATTCGGTGACTCGCTGAGCGACGACAAATTGCGTGAGATCCCATGGCCCGCGGGCGCGGTTCCGGCTGGCGCCTTCAAGACGATCAAGGATCTCCTCGCCGGTGACGGCACAAAGCAGGCGCTTCAGGCGATGGGCGTCAACGAACCAGTCTTGGCAACCAAGATCACCGGGCCTGGTCAACGCGCCACACTTTCTGCCGTGCTGGCGGAAGGCATGAAGGCCGTTTCGATCCGTGTGAACGACGTACTTGGTGTTGCCGGTTTCGTCTTCCCGGGCGACCGCGTCGACGTCCTTTTGACGCGCTCCGTGCGTAGCGACAGTGGCCCCGACAAGAGCTTCGTCGACGTGCTGCTGCAGAGTGTCAAGGTGCTTGCCGTTGATCAGGTGGCCGACGAAAGCAAGGACAGCCCGACTGTCGTGAAGGCAGTGACAGTCGAAGTCAGCACTAAGGACGCACAGAAGCTGACCCTTGCAGCCGGCGCCGGCCAGCTATCATTGGCGCTTCGCCAAGCCGCGGCCAGCAAAGGCGAAACGACCGAGCGCGTCACGCTTTCGGATTTGACCGGCGAGACGCCCGAAGACGCTGCCAAGAGGCAAGCGGAACTTGAGAGGCAAAAGGCCGCGGAGGCTGCGGCCGCGGAAGAGCGCAAGCGAGCCGATGACAAGCTCAATGGACTGGCCCAGGCAGTTGAACGGGTCGGAAGCCAGATCGATCAGTTGAGCAAGGTGAAGCCAACTCCCGCTGTGGCGCCCGCGCCACAAGTACAGGAAGTTGTAAAGGAAGTGGTCAAATATGTGCAGCCGGAACCGCCGGCCCGCGCTACGATCGGCGTCTTCCGCGGCGTGAAGCTCGAAACGTACGACGTGCCGCGCCAGCGCTAAAAGCCAGCGGCAAACGAGGGGCTGCCAAGCGGCAGCAAGTGGGGAGACGAGGATGGACGGGTTCTGCGTGAGGATGGCGGCGGCGCTATTCTCAATATCGTTGTCGATGGTCTCTGGGCATTCGGCGAGAGCAGCTGACCGCTTCATCGACGTGTCGAGCCCGTCGCTCCATCGCATCTTCATCCCGGTCTCGCAATCCGCGACGATCCAGGTCAACGCCACACTAGGCGACATCGTCGTTGGCGACGAGAAGATCGCCGATGCGCAGCCGATGACCGACAAAACGCTCTACATCATCGGCAAGAGCCTCGGCACCACGACGGTCAATCTCTTTTCAGAGGACAAGCGCTCGCTGGGTGCGATCCAGATCGAGGTCGGCCAGGACGTCAGCGACATGGCGGCCGCGATCCGCCAGGTGGCGCCGAAGGCGCGCATCGAGATCGGTTCGATCAACGGCAAGGTTCGGCTGAGCGGCCATGTCAAGGACGCCGCGACCTTGGCGCAAATCGTCGAAGTCACACAGCAGTATGGACCCGACTCGATCATCAACGCCGTCACCATCGATGACAGCGAGCAGGTCAATCTTTCGGTGCGCATCCTTGAGGCCAAGCGCAACGCCGGGCGGGATCTTGGCGTTTCTTTCAGGAGCACAAATAGAAGTGGCACGAGCCGCACTGGAACGGGAATTGGCGCTATATCGAAGGACGACGACGGCAATTCGGTGGTGCTTGGCGATGGAGAGCTACTTAGTGGCCTGCTGTCAACCGCCAGTCCCTTCGGAGCGCTGATTACCCGCATCATCGATAGCAACGTCAAGGTCGATTTGATCATTGAAGCGTTAGAGTCGAAGGGAGTCGTGCGACTACTGGCCGAACCGAACCTCACGACGGTTTCCGGCGAGACCGCAAGCTTTAACGCCGGTGGCGAGGTGCCTATCCGCAGCGTCAACAGCCAGGGCGAAATCGAAATCGTATTCAAGCAATTCGGCGTCAATCTGAACTTCACGCCGGTCGTGCTCGACGACGGCAAGATCCACATCAAACTGGCGCCGGAAGTGAGCGATCTGACCGGGTTCACCCCCGCGGGCGACCCGATCTTCACCAACCGCAAGCTGGCAACCGTGGTCGACCTGCGCGACGGCCAGAGCTTCGCGGTGGGTGGGCTGCTCTCAAGCAAGAACACGAGGCTGCAGGATCAGGTGCCGTGGCTTGGCCAGGTGCCGATCATCGGCGCGCTGTTTCACAATTCGAGCACGCAGAAGGAAGAGACCGAGCTCGTCGTCATCGTCACGCCGCATCTCGTGCGGCCGGTGAAGCCTGGCGAACAACTGGCGACGCCTTTCGACAAAACGAAACCCGCCAACGACCCGGAACTTATGCTGCTCGGTCAGCTCGAGGTTAGCAAGGACATGATCCGCAAGTACGAGCACGGCGACGGCGTCACCGGCCCTTATGGCCACATGCTGGATGTGAAATCGAAGGACAAGCTGGTCTATGTCAAGAA
Source organism: Mesorhizobium sp. CA16 (assembly GCF_020165175.1). NCBI lineage: Bacteria > Pseudomonadati > Pseudomonadota > Alphaproteobacteria > Hyphomicrobiales > Phyllobacteriaceae > Mesorhizobium > Mesorhizobium sp. CA16. Next base: position 32,527 of record NZ_JAIUHP010000028.1, on the reverse strand, counting down.
ATAAGCTCCTGCTCGTCCTTCTCGGCTCCAGCCTGCTTGCGGGCTGTGCGGCCGACTATCTGAACAACTACGATACGATGACGCTGGCGTCGGGCGACTCGCAGAAAGCCAACCAGCTGCTGCAGACGATCGACCCCTACAATCCGGCTTCGAACAACACTAAGATCGAAGGCGACGGAGCGCGGTCAGTCGCCGTGGTGCAGAAATACAAGCTTCCGCCAAGTGGTTCCGCGCCGGCAACCAACATGACGGTCAATGTCGGCCCGTCGAGCGAGACCAGCGCAGCGAAGTAGAAGGATGCGGTTCGTCAGGCGAGCGAGGACGCCTGGCACGAATGGAACAGAGAGTAAGATCATGTTGAGGACCATTCGTGAATTCTGGAACGATCAGCGCGGCATAGCGATGATCCTCGTTTCCATCATGTTACCGGTGCTTATCGGCTTTTCGCTCCTGGCGATCGATATGAGCCGGGTCAACAATATGCACAACGACCTGCAGAAGGCTGCCGACGCGTTTGCCCTGGCCGGCGCGGCTGAGCTGGACGGGTCAACCGGCTCTTGGGGGCGGGCCGAGCGCGCGATGGCGACATTGGTCAGCAATGAGAGCCACTTCTCGACGGTGGGGACGAATGGCTGGTTCATTCTGACCTCTGGTCAACCTGGCGGGACACTGAACTGTAACGCCGCCGGAAACATTTCCTGGTGTTTCCTGAAAACAATTCCCGCGGCTGACAGCACCCCGATAACACCCGCCAATCGGGCCAATGCCGATCGCACCATCGGGGAAGCGGAAACGCGCTTCATCCAGGTAACTGTCAACCCAACGGGCTTTGCAGCAATCTTTCCGGCATCATTCCTTACAGGCAACGCCGCCGATAATGGTTTCAATGTTGGTGCGGTCTCCGTTGCGGGCTTCGTCTCCGGTGTCTGTGATTTCACGCCAGTCTTCATCTGCAACCCCTATGAAATGGACGCGAACGGAACGAACAGCGCTGGTGGTTACACGCTGCAGCAGGCTGTTTCCGATCCGGTCGTTCACCGTCGGCTGATCGAGCTGAGAAAGGTCGGAAACGGCGCCGCTGCCGGTCCGGGTAACTTCGGCTTCCTTGAGCCCCCCCCCGGCGTGGGTAACGGCGCCCAGGCGCTTGCCGAGACGATCGCGACGTCAAAGCCGATCGGCTGTTATGAATCCGGCCACGTCTCGACCAAGACCGGGCAGAACGCCGGGCCGGTGCAGGATGCTTTCAATGTCCGCTTCGGGATCAGGGCAACCGGCGGCGGCTTCAATAGTGCCGTGTATGGGCCGGCCTCGAATGTCCGCAAGGGAGCAGTAGCCAGCAGCGGCAACGGCAACCAGTGCTCTCAATATAACCAGTTGACGTTCAATGGTCCCGGCAACATGGGGCTGCCTAGGGACGCCGCCACACCGTACATGAACGGACGAATGGGCGATGGAAACTGGAATCTTTCGAGCTACTGGAGCACCAATTTCAGCTCCGCCTCCCATCCTGCCGCGTGGGATACAACCAAGCCGACTCGCTACGAGGTCTACAAATACGAACAGTCCGCCGGGCTGGTCGGAACACGGTCCGCGGGCGGCGAGGTGGGAACGCCATCCAATGCATGCCAGCCGCCGGTCACTTCCGTCGATCGCCGCTTGCTGTACGGGGCAATCCTGAACTGCAACGCGCTCGAGGCAGCGGGCAACGACCTGTCGGGACACAGCACCAATCTGCCCGTGGAAGCCTTCGGCAGCTTCTTCCTCACAGAGCCAGTCGCGTCCGCTTCAGACGATGCTTCGATCATGGTCGAGTTGGTCGACGTCACCGGGGGTAGCGGCCAAGGAACGCTCAACAGTTTCCTGCGCGACGAAGCGCAACTGTACCGGTGACGGCTATGCTGAGGAAATTGATTTGTCACCTGAACAGATTTCGACGTGACCATCGAGGTGCAGTGTTGGTCGAAATGACCCTCATTACCCCTTTGATGCTGACCTTGTCCGCGGGCGTGTTCGAATTTGGCAATCTGATCCACGACAAGCTGCTGATGGAGGCCGGCTTGACCGACGCCGCCCGCTTCGGGGCGCGTTGCAACAGTCAACTTTATACCCAGTATCCAGGTTTCACCGCCATCGATTGCGCCGCTGTGGCCGCCAACATAGCCGTGTTCGGCAACGCGGCGGGATCGGGGAATGCGCGCATCAGCGGCTGGCAGAAATCGGGAGGGGCATCGAATAATGTGACGGTGACTATTGCAGCCGCGGCATCCTGCCATGACGCTGTGCAAGCCGGTGTCACCCAGTACCGCTCCACCACAGCACAAGTCTGCATCGTTCGAGCGGCGGGCAACTACCCATATAGCGGCATCGGTATGCTGTCGATTATCGGCATCGGCCCAGTCACCTTGAGCGGTGCCCATGAGGAGCGGTTGATCCGATTCTGATCATGATCAGGCGTTTCGCAACATCGGAGGACGGCGCGGCAATGGTCGAGATGACCATCGTGTCAACGCTGCTGTTTACTCTTGTCCTCGGCTTCGTGGACTTTGGTTACGCTCTTTACCAATGGAACGCGGCCACCAAGGCCGTTCAGATCGGTGCCCGCTTGGCCTCCATATCCGATCCGATTGCCCCGGAAATCGCAACGGCCGGACCAACGGCAACACCGGGAGCGCCGGTGATTGCCGGATCCTTTGCCTACGTCTGCAATGGTGCCACCTCGACCTGCACATGCACAGGAGCGTATTGCGTCAATGGCGTTTGGACACCAGCAAATTTCAATAGGATTTATGCTGGTGACGATGGAATATGTGGGGCTGTGGCCGGCAGCCGTCCTGGCATGTGTGACTTCTTTCCATTGCTGCAACCAGCCAATGTGGTCGTTAGTTACACCGCAACCGGCCTCGGCTACCAGACGCGGGCGACCGGGGCCGTGCCAACCATTACCGTCAGCCTCCAGAACGTGACCTTCCAGTTCTTCTTCCTGCAGGGACTGATGGGGTTCGGCAACATCACCATGCCTTCCATGCTGAGTACTGTAACGGGTGAAGATTTAAAGAGTACATCACCATGAACGCCATCGACACCAGAGTTCTGCCCACGAAGCGCAAGCAGGTCGCCCTGTTTTCTTCTGATCCGAATTTCAGGCAGGATGTCACGACCCGTCTCGACGCGCTGGCGATCTATGACGTCAAGGTCTCGGATGCGGCGGAGTTCCTGAAGGGGCCGCCGGTCGACAGCCGCCCCGGCATCATCATCCTCGATCTGGCCAATGGCGAGCTGCTCGGCAATCCGGCAATCGTCGAGGCGCGTGCGGCCTGGGCGTCGGTGCCGCTGATCGCGATCTCCGACGAGCTCACCTCCGAGCAGACGCGCGTTCTGGTGCGAATGAACGCGTCCGACTGGCTGCACAAGCCGCTCGACGCCAAGGAGCTGCTCAACGCCGTCACCTTCCACGACACCGGCAGCCAGGGCACCAAGAGCCGCATCGTCACCTTCATTGCCGCCAGCGGCGGCGCCGGCGCCACCACGCTGGCGATCTCGGCGGCCGAGTATCTGGCCTCGAAATCGGCCGAGCGAGCGGCCTCGACCTGCCTCGTCGATCTCGATTTCCAGAGCGCCAATTGCGGCGCCTATCTCAACCAGTTCAACCAGTTCGACCTCTCCGGCATCATCGGCCAGCCGGACCGGCTCGACGTCGAGCTGATGGACGTCATCAAATTGTCGCGGCCCTCCGGCCTGACCCTCTATTCCTTCGAGCGGCCGCAACTGCCGTTCGAGCCGCGCGGTTCCGACTTCGTCTTCCGGCTGCTCGACCTCGTCGCCTACCGCTTCGACGACATCGTCATTGACCTGCCCAACATCGAGACGCCGTGGCACGATTCGGTGCTGCGCACGAGCGACGAAATCTTCATCGTCTTCGAGCTCAACGTCGCTTCGCTGAGGCAAGGCAAGCGGCTCTACAAGAAGATCCGCGAATTGCGCGGCAACAAGGTCAGCATCACGCTGGTGGCCAACAAGCACAAGCGCAAATGGTTCGGCAACCACTTCTCGCGCAGCGAGCTGGAGAAGATCTTCAAGGCGCCGCACATCAAGTCGCTGGCGCTGGACAACGCGCTTCTGGCCGACGCGCTGAACCGCGCCATCTTGCCTTCCGAGGTCGACGGACGCGCGCGCTTCAACAAGGACTTGAAACGCATGTTCAAGGAGCGGCTGGACAATGCCCAGCGCTAGCCTTCGCATTGCCGGGCGTCTTGCCGCGGCCGGCCTGATCGGCATCGCGCTGGCGTCGGCCTGCGACGTAGCGATGGCCGGATCAGGACTGCCGCCGCTGCCGGCCATGGGCCCCAGCCTGCGCAAGGCGGTCGCCTTCGAGACCCGTGAGCAGCCCGGCACGATCGTCATCCGCAAAAACGAGAAGGCGCTCTATCTGGTGACCGCAGCGGGGCATGCGCTGCGCTACCAGATCAGCGTCGGCCGCGACGGCTTCGGCTGGACCGGAACTGTCAAAATCGCTTCCAAGACCGAATGGCCGGAATGGCGCCCGCCCAGGGAAATGCGCGCGCGCCGGCCGGAACTGCCGGCGATGGTGCCGGCCGGTCCCTACAATCCGCTCGGCGCCAGGGCGCTTTATCTGTCGCGCGACGGGCGCGACACGCTCTATCGCATCCATGGCACCAACGATCCCAAGGGCGTCGGTTTCGACGGCACGTCCGGATGCTTCCGGCTGACGAACACCGATGTGATCGATCTTTTCAAACGCGTCGCGGTGGGCGCAAAGGTGGTGGTTGAATGACGATGATCAGCGAGCCGGACGTTCCGGCAATCGAACTCGGTCACAGGGAAGCCGCTCCGGGAAAGCCCAGCCGGGCCAGGCTGATCGGCGTCGTGGCGGTGGGTGCGCTGCTCGTCACCGTCGTCAACGTGACGGCCGCGGTCTATCTCTATCGCGGCGTCAACGACCTCAAGACGATGGAGGCGCGGCTGGAACAGCTCGGTCAGTTCGAGCAGCGGATCGGCGCCCGCATCGACACCGTCAATAACGGTTTCCAGAGCCGGTTCGAGACGCTGGACCATCAGTTGCAGGCGAATTTCGGCCGGATCAACGGCAATATCGCCAAGCTTGAGCAAGGCCAGCCCGTCGCCGCCAGCGAGCCGGCGCCCGGCGCGGCCGAGCCGGGCCTGCTCGACAACACCACGGTGGCGGATGCGTCCGCGGCCGACGGAGACGCTGGCGCCGGAGACGGACAGCCCGCGTTCAAGCGCAAGGTCGCGCCTCCGGGGCCCAACCCATCCTACCAGCGCATCCAGCAGCCCGACGGCAAGGTCTATTACAAGAAGATCAACTGAGCAGGCGGTTTCGCCGCCGACTGAGCCAGCCGGTTACAGATCGCGCTGCAGTGAAAGGACGCGGATCACGCGGGTTTCGGCGCGCAGCCTTGCCTCGCGCAAGAAAGCTACGTGGCAATAGGCGCAGGCCGCGAGACCGAGGCACAGCACCAGGCAGTTCTGCAAACTTAGGTCGACCATCACCGAAAACTGAAGGCCATGAGGCGTAACGAGGGCGGCGATAGTGCTCGCCGTTTCCGCGTTGCTGCTCAGCGCCATCATGAACCCGGCGAAAATCATTGCAGCATGATTGGCGATGAAGAAACCGCCGGACCATTTTGAGCGGCTTGCCATCCAGCAGGCGCCTGCCGCAAAGACGACAATGGCCGCATCGAGCGCCATCGATCCGCCGAGATAGACATGCGCCTGCTGCCAGAACATGGTCGAGAACGGGCGCAGTTCGAGCCAGGCGTGCCACACTGCGGGGCTGGCGGGATAAAAGCCGAGCAGCAGCGCCGCCATCCGCTCCGCCGCCAGCAGAAGCAGCATCAGGGCAGGAAAAGCAAAAAGCAGTATCGGCTTGCGCATCATGTCATCCCCTCGACATCCGTTGAGCGATTCTAGGCCGCATTGGTTGCGCGACGCTTAACGCAACGCCTTGCTTTTCAAGGAATGTCGCTCATGTCTAATGTGTGATCCGGGTCAATGGTCGGGGTGTGCCGTGTCGGCAGGAGCTAACGGGCTCGAGCAGCATCATCGACAGCCGGCACGACCCGGCGGAGGTTCGCGCGTCAGCCAGGCGAACCCGCCCGGCCGCCCGCTGCTGGCGTCCGCGCTCGGCGGCCTCGGGCTGCTCGCAGGCATGGTGCTGATCGCCGAGGGCGGGCGCTGGCTGCCGCCCACTTCGATCGCACCGGCTCAGGACCCCGGCGACCTGAAGCCGGCCTTCCATGGTCCGATCCATGACGCGCGGCCAGGCCGGCCGGCGCGCAAGATCGCCGAGGACCTCATTGCGCCGCCGCCGCTCGACCCATCCGGGATCGAGCGCATCGAACCGCGTCCTCCGCTTGGCGAGCTCGGACTTGCGCCGCGGCCGCAGACGCCGATGCCGCAGGATTGGCGCGAGACGCTGCTTTTCCGTCCCGTCGCGACCTCCTCGGCGGTCGTCGAAGCCATGGGACGCACCGTCGCCATCAGCGGGACGGTCGACATAGGCCCCGACAGGACCTGCATATTCGACGACACCGCCTGGCCTTGTGGCCAGCGGGCGCGGGCCGCCTTCAACGCCTGGCTGCGCGGGCGGGCGCTGAAATGCCTCCTGCCGCCGGAGGTCGACCGTTTTGCCATCGCCGCGCCCTGCGCGCTCGGCACGCAGGATGTCGGCGCCTGGCTGGTTTCGAACGGCTGGGCGATGGCCGCTCGCAGCGGCATTTACGGCAAGGCGGAGGTGGTGGCGAGGACCGCCCGGATGGGCATTTTCGGCCCACCGCAATAGTGCTGTCGCGGGAAAGCCGGCGGCCGGTTTCCTCGCGCACTTGCGTGAAAGCAGAATGGTCAGGGCGGTTCAGCACTTCTAAAACCTGGACTGGCCGCCGACCTGGCAGGTCGTCAGCCACCGGCCGCGGCCGCCGTTGTGCCGGATCCGGCGCTTGCCATGGAGAACATGCCGACTTGCATCAAATTGTACGTTTCCCTGACACCGAAATCGTAACGGACCTCCTGTATGCCATGCGTCGAACAGGAGATTGGCCCTTGACTGCGAAAACACCGACCGCGCCGGTTCAAACGTGGAAGCACCTCATCTTGCTGGCCGCGCTTGGCACCGCCGCCTGCGTCGCGCTTTCGCTCGGGTTGAACTACCTGCTGCTTTTCAGCGACAGCCTCACGCCATTCGGCCGCGGGGCAATTACGGCAATCATCGTGCCGATCGTCATCGGTCTGCCGTTGTTTGCCCTGCTCGGCTGGCAACAGGTGGAGATCCGCCGCTACCGGCAGGAACTCACCAGATCCGGCACCTACGACCAGCTGACCGGCTGCCTGAACGGCAAGGTGTTCACCTCGATGGTCGACCGGAGGGCGCAGAGACCGGCCGGTCCGCGCTCCGGCGCCTTTCTGGTCATCCATCCGGAACATCTGGCATCGATCAACCTGCGCTTCGGTCTCGAATGGGGCGACGAGGCCTTGCGGCTGATCGCATCGGCTATCCGGTCCGCGGTGCGCAAGGACGATCTGATCGGCCGGATCGGAACCTCGATGTTCGGCGTCTTCCTGCCGGGCGCGAGCGAAGAGGACGCCAAGGACGTCGGCGAGCGCATTCGCGGCACGGTCGGCGAGATCTACTTCGCGCCAAAAGGCGACAAGGACGTGCTTGCGATCAAAGTCGGCGGCGTCATTTTCGAGCGGGAGCTGGATTTCGAGGACATGTTCCGCTTCGCGGAGGAAGGCATGGCCGAGATCCCGGACGAAGCCGGCCTGCGGCTGTCGCATGTCACCAACTGAGCCGGCGCGATCGCCCGGCACGCCCACCAGATGTTTCGGAAAGCCGGTGCTGCGAGAGGATTGAACTTCCGCTAATTCAATAAAAACAATACTTTACACTATGTTTTCTAGCATTGTGACGACCGACAAGGTGAACCTGCTGGACAATTGTCTTGCGGGCAAACCCCAGCAAATCACCCCTCGACCTTGCTTGGATTTCCGCTAGCATGGCCGCGAATTAGCTGTTCCTGAAGAAATCGAATTTCGCTGAAGGGGGCGAAAATTCATGGAGATGCAGCAGGTCCGCTATTTCTTGGCCCTGTCCAACACGTTGAACTTCACCAGAGCGGCCGAGGAATGCAACGTCACTCAGCCGGCGCTTACGCGCGCGATCAAGACGCTTGAAGAAGAACTAGGTGGCGAGCTCCTCCGGCGAGAGCGTCAGCACTCGCACCTGACGGAACTTGGACGGCGGATGCTGCCCTTGCTGCAACAATGCTATGACGCGGCCACTTCCGCCAAGTCATTGGCCAAGGCTGTGCAAAGCAGTGACGTTGCGCCGCTCAATGTGACCATTTCGAACAGCATCAACATTGCGCTGCTGGTTTCGCCGTTCACCGAGCTCTTTCGGGCCTATCCCGGTGTCCATCTCAAAATCCACCGTGGCTCGCCGGCGGCGGTGATCGAGGCGCTAAAGGGCGGTGAAGTAGAGTTGGCGATTGCCGGCCCCCTTGGACAGGCTTGGGACCGCCTGGACGTGTGGCCTCTGTTCCAGGAAGGGATCGAACTCGCGGTAAATTCAGATCACCCGCTCGCCCGGCGAAATGAGGCTGATGTCGCGCTGGCTCAGCTCGCCGCCGAACCTGTGCTCAGCCGGATCGATTGGGAGACGAGCGAGGAACTAGCGCGTTGTCTTTCCGCCAAAGGGTATACACCCCGGACCGCGCATGAAGTCGAGACCGACCAAGATCTCCTTGCGCTGCTTGAGGCCAATGCCGGAGTTGGCTTTGTCTCGCTTACGGCACCGCGATCCTCGAACATCCGCCGGCTCAAGCTTCGCGATCTGGACGTCTCGCGGACCGTTTCGGTTTATGCGGTCGCCGGCAGGCAGCGCGCACCTGTCGCGACGACGCTGCTCAATCTCTTGAGAGCGGCCGACTGGTCATCCTTCGGCGTCAGCGAGCCCGCCTGAGCGCCGCGATCAGGTCGTCGATGTCCATGCGACGGCGGTAGTCCGGATCGACGAAGCGATCGGTGATGATCCCGTCGGTTCCGACGACGAATGTGGCCGGGATCGGCAGGAACCAGCTGGAGTTGCCCTGGTAGCTTGGGAGGTCATAGGCAACGCCCATCAACCGCTCCATTTCGGTTCCGATCCATATTGCCAGGTTAAGAGACAGGGCGTAGCCATTGTCCATATCGGTCAGGAAGGGGAAGCTTGCGCCAACCGCGGCCTTCATGGCCCTGGCGAATTTGCCTCGCTCGGGCATGATCGCCACGATTTGCCCGGCCAATGCCGCGATCTCCTGCTGCGCTTCGACGATGCCGATCGCGTTCAAACGGCAGTAAGGGCACCAATGCCCGCGCTGGAAGGTGATCACAGCGGGCCCTTGGAGCAGGATGTCGGCCAGGCCAACCAGCCTGCCTTCGTCGTCAGGCAGCAGGAATGGCGGCATGACATCGCCGGGCTTTGGCGCCGCCGCTCCGGCACCCTGTTTCTCCAGGCGTTCCACCAGCCGATCTACAGCGTCCGCGAACTCCGAGTTTAGCCGGCGGACCGCCGCGGCAACCACCGCCAGCCGTTCATTGAGAGGCGCATCAAGCTCGATGGCTGCCTGCACGGACTGCTCGAATGTCATTGCCTGGTCGTCGGCGGCCATGTCTGCACTTTCATACCTCGCACACAGCCTATCACCGTAACCCCTCGGCAGTTGCCATGTTTTTCCTGCATGGATTTGATGCCCCACCTGCATCGACACATGCCAGATCTGTGTCTTCTTCGCTGACCCGAGGCGACGCGTTACATCATGTTCCTGATATCCGCCGTGAAGGTCGGGAAAGCGCATACCATCTCAGACAGCTCTCGTGCCGTGATGCCGTGCCTCATCGCGAGCGCAAATATGTGGATCAGCTCTTCGCCGGCATGGCCGACCAGGTGAGCCCCAAGGATCCTGTCTGTCATTTCCTCGACGATGATCTTCGACCACGCTACCGGCTCGGCGTAAGTCCTGGCCGAAAGCCAGCCTTGCATGTCGTTTGAGTGGACGTTGATGATGAAGCCGCGTTCCCTCGCCTTGGCCTCGGTCAAACCGACGGTTGCCATGGCCGGAATGCTGTAGAGCGACGCAGGTATGTGACTGTAGTCGGGCCGATGTTTCGGGCCGTCGACGATATTGCGGCCGACGATGCCGCCCTCGTAGGTCGCTATCGGCGAAAGCTGCGGAGAATTCCAGACCGCGTCGCCGCAGACATAGACGTCCGGGTTGGAACGGGACCTCAGATGATCGTCGATCTCGATGCGGCCTTCGCGATGCACGATGACGCCGGCGCCGAGATCGAGGCCTTCGACATTGGCAACGCGCCCGGCGCAATTGACGGCCCGATCTGCGTCCACCCGGTATTCGGCGCCATCCTTCGCGAAGCTCACCCGCAGTCGCCCGTCGACCTCCTCGATCTTCTTGACCCAGGCCTTGGTATGGATGCTGATACCCAGGCGCTCGCCCTCGCCAAGGAGCTGAGCAACGGCATCCACGTCGAAGCTTCCCAGAAGCTGCGGCAGCGCCTCTAGGATCGTGACTTCGACGCCGGCGCGCGCATAGACGTGACCCAGCTCGAAAGCGATAACGCCACCGCCAATGAACACCACGGCGCGAGGCAGCGTCGGATCGCTCAGCACATCGTCCGATGTCGTCAGGAATTCCGAGCCCGGAATCGGCATTGGGCGCGGCTTCGAGCCGGTGGCGATGACGATGTTCCTGGCCTCGAATTCTCGACCGCCGACGCGGATGGCGTTGCTGGCGACAAATGCGGCCTCGCCGTAGATGACGTCGACGCCTCGCTTGGCCATCAAACCGGACAATCGGGACGGGATATCCCTGATGATGTCCTTTTCCCGCTCGATCAAGCCTCGCCAATCTAGCCGCGGCGGTTCGATCCTTATTGCATGATCGCCGGCCCTCGCGATCTCGTCGAGCGCGTGGGCTGCCGCGACCAGCACCTTCTTCGGAGTGCAGCCGCGATTGGGACAGGTGCCGCCAAGATCGCGAGCCTCTACCATGGCGACGGAAAGTCCGGCGGCGCGCGTTGCCACCGTCACGCCCATTCCGGCATTGCCGCCGCCCAGGATCACGACATCATACTTTTCCATCGCACCGCCTCCGCCGCTCTAATGAAGCTTGATGCGCGGTCTGGCGCGCCTGACGATCATCTCGCCGATCGAAGCCAGCGTTGTCTGCGCCAGGCCGTGCACCGCCTTGAGATGCATCTTGTGCAGCGTGCGGTAGACGAGCCTTGCAATGAGACCTTCGATCTTCAGTCCCCCGATCAGGCTGCCGAACGCACCGTAGTCGGCGAGTGAGACGAGGGAACCATAGTCGCGGTAGCGATACGCCGGCGGGGCCCGCCCCGCGAGACGTGCCGCGATCACCTTGGCCATGTGGGCTGCCTGCTGATGGGCTGTCTGGGCGCGCGGCGGCAAGGCGCTTTCTTCGCCCGGGAGAACGCAGTTCGCGCAGTCGCCAATCGCGAACACATTCTCGTCTGCGACCGTGCGCAAGGTTTCATCGACGATCAGGCGGTTGATGCGATCGGTTTCGAGACCTTCGAGACCCTTCAGGAAATCCGGCGCCTTGATTCCGGCCGCCCAGACGACCAGTTCGGCAGGCACAAAGAGCTTGTCGCCGAGCCGTATACCGTCTTCGGTCACTTCGGTGACCTTGATCCCGCAGCGTATCTGCACGCCCAACTTGAGCAGCAAGCGTGCCGTGGCGCGTGCCATCTGCTCAGGCAGCGCAGGCAGGATCCTCGGTCCGGCTTCGACGATGGTGATGCGGATCAGCCTTTCGAAATCGATGTTGTCGAGATTATGCGACGCAATCTCGCGCATCGACTTGTGAAGTTCCGCTGCCAGCTCGACGCCGGTGGCGCCGGCGCCGACAATGACGCAATGGAGCTGACCAGGTGAAAGCTGCTCATACTGCGCATTGGCGCGCAGGCAGGCGTCGATCATGCGCTTGTTGAAGCGGGCCGCCTGTTCCGCGGTATCGAGCGAAATCGCATGGCGCGCGGCGCCCGGCGTGCCGAAGTCATTGGTCACGCTGCCAACGGCCATGACCAGCGTGTCGTAGCCCAGAACGCGCGGCGGGATGACCTGGCGACCGTCATCGTCGAAGCTGGGCGCAACGAAAACCTGGCGTTTGGCACGATCGATGCCGACGACCTCGCCAATGCGGTATCGGTAGCCGTGGCGGCTGGCATGGGCGATGTATTCGACCGCGTCGCGCGATGCACTCAAGGCGCCGGATGCCACCTCATGCAACAGCGGCTTCCAGATATGGGTGCGGTTTCGGTCGACAAGCGTGACGGAAAGCCGCCGGCTGCCGAACTTGCGGCCGAGGCGCGTCGCCAGTTCCAGGCCGCCCGCGCCGCCGCCTACAATGATCACGCGGTGCAATGACTTGTCCGCGTGCGAGCGAGTCTCCGGGATCGTGCGGAACAGCGCAGCATTGTTGGCGAGCACAGCTTCCGGGATCAACCGCATGCCGGGGGTGACAATCTGCATCGGTGGTCTCCGTATCTTGCTCGGCGCGGCACGTCACTCTTGGGATTCGTGGATCACGATGCCTTGCAGCATGTCGACCTCGCATTCCCAGGGCTTGTCAGCGAGGACGCGCTGCCCATGCTCGTATCCTGCCTGCCAGCGCGTGCGTATGCCCGAGCGGGTGAAGTCGATGTCCTTGGTGTGGTCCTCGCCGTCCAGTCGCGGCGAAAGCAGGCGAACGAGATGCATGACCGACGGGCAGCCATAGGAGGCGAGCTCCTTGAACATCGGATCCTCGCGACGCTCCTCCGGCACGAGCCTTCCCAATTCGCGCACGACATGCCGCAACCTATGCAGTTGCTCCTGCCGTGCAACGTGGCTCCGGCCGCGGCTGGCATATTGAAGGTCCTTCTGTCGCCCCATGACCTGCCAGATCGATTTCGGCTCGTTGGCGCGGGGCTGCCACATGTTGACGGCAAAGATCAGCGCGTCACGCCGAGGGCGCTCGTCCAGCACGACCTCAATGGGCGTGTTCGAATAGATGCCGCCGTCCCAATAGGGCTCGCCGTCGATGCAGACTGCTGGAAACGCCGGCGGCAAGGCACCCGACGCCATGACATGCGCCGCCGACAGGATCATCTCGCGCGTGTCGAAATATTTGAGCTCGCTGGTGTTGACGTTGACCGCGCCGACCGTCAGCCGCGTGTGGCGCCCGTTGAGATAGTCGAAGTCGATCAGATTGCTGAGCGTCCTCTTGAGCGGATCCGTAGTGTAATAGGATGCGTTCTCGACACCAACCTCGCGGTTGACTCCGAACATGGCGCTTGGGTTCGGCTCGAAGAACCCCGGGATGCCGCGCATCACCGTGCCCATATTGGCAAAAATGTTGCTTGGAACCATCATCCGGAAAAACTCGTCGAATGGACTGCTGCGGCTGACGCCGTCCCAGAATTCCTGCAGCCTGGCCAGACGCACGCCGGGCTCGTTTCCAGCAATCAGCGCGGCGTTGATGGCGCCGATGGACGTGCCGATGACCCAGTCCGGTTCGATGCCGCCCTCGACCAGCGCCTGGTAGACGCCGGCCTGGTAGGCGCCGAGCGCGCCGCCGCCTTGAAGGACAAGAACGGTCTGACGCTTGACTTCGCCCTGATGGCCGATCGCCGGTCCTGCTTGCGGGGCGGACAGGTTTTGCGTGATCTTGTTCATCGCCTTCGCTCCTCGTGCGGGTCTAGTGAGCGGTCCAGCCGCCTTCGATCGGCATGACGGCACCGGTGATCGAGGCCGCGTCGTCCGACGCCAGGAACAGGCAGAGCGCGGCAACCTGCTCGACCGTGACGAACTGCTTGGTCGGCTGCGCTGCCAGCAGAACATCCTTGATCACCTGCTGCTCGGTGATGCCGCGCGCCTTGGCGGTATCCGGTATCTGCTTCTCGACCAGCGGCGTGAGCACGTAGCCGGGGCAAACGGCGTTGACCGTGATGCCCTGTTCGGCAACCTCCAACGCGACTGCCTTGGTCAGGCCGGCGACACCGTGCTTGGCAGCGACATAGGCGGATTTATAAGGCGATGCGACGAGCGCGTGCGCCGAGGCCACGTTGATGATGCGACCCCATTTGCGCGCCTTCATCGCCTGCAAGGCGCGCCGGATCGTATAGAACGAAGACATGAGATCGATCGCCACCACCGCTTCCCATTTCTCGATCGGGAAGTCATCGATCGGCGCGACATGCTGAATGCCGGCGTTGTTGACCAGTATGTCGACGGCGCCGAACTCGGCGATGGCCTTGTCCATCATCGCCGTGATGGCGTCGCCCTTGCTCATGTCGGCATTGTCGTATCGAACGGCGACCTGATGATCGGCCGCAAGCTTGGCCCGCAGGCGTTCGATCTCGGCGGCGTCGCCAAAGCCGTTCAGAACGATGTTGCAGCCCTCGGCCGCGAAGGCTTCGGCAATGCCTTGCCCGATGCCGCTGGTCGAACCGGTGATGAGCGCTGTCTTGCCTTTGAGCATCGTCTTGTCCTTCCGATTGCGCTATGAGCGACGGGGTGCGGGCCGGCTCTGGATCTGACGATGAGTATGGTGAACCGCCGCAAGCTGCGGAAATGCCGTTGAGACATGGATTCGATAGCTGACGGTCAGATCGTCGGCTGTGGAGGTCGATCGACCGCTCGGGTTGTTTGACGTCAGGGCAGCTAGTAAGATTGCATGGCACCCGGGCCGTGCCGTATGCACGTCCAGTGAGGGAGCGTGCAGTGGAGATCAGCCAGGTCCGATACTTCTTGGCCGTCGCCAAGGAACTGAATTTCACGCGGGCGGCCGAGCAGTGCAATGTCACGCAGCCGGCGCTGTCGCGCGCCATCAAACTCCTGGAAGATGAATTCGGCGGGCCGCTTTTCCACCGTGAGCGCCGTTTCACTCACCTCACCGAGCTCGGCCGCATGGTTGAGACCTATCTCGAGGGAGTCTTCGAGAACTCTCGCCAGGCAAAGCAGATTGCCGAGCAATATGTGAGCCTGAAGAAGATGCCGCTCAAGGTCGGCATCATGAGCACCATCGCTCCGGACGAGATCATCGAGCTCATCGCGGCCGTGCGCGCGCACCACCCTGGCGTCGAGTTGCATCTTTGCGATGCGGACGCGGTAAGCCTCAGGAGAAGGCTGATCGGGGGTGAGCTCGAGGCTGCCATCTATGCGTTGCCTTCAGACGCCCCCGACGAAGAAGTGCACGCCCTGCCGCTTTTCCAGGAGCAGATGGTGATGGCTGTTCACCTGACCCATCGCCTTGCCAATCAGCGCGCGGTGCGGGTGAAGGATATGAGCAACGAAAGCTATATCCACCGCAACAATTGCGAGTTCGCCGGCTACGCGGATGCCATCCTTGCCGAACAAGGCGTCACGGTCAGCCCGGTATACTGGAGCGATCGTGACGACTGGACATTGGCGATGATCGCCGCCGGGCTCGGCTTCGGCTTCATGCCCGAGCATACCGCCAAGCATCCTGGCGTGGTGTCTCTGCCGATCACGGAGCCGGAATTCTGGCGGGAGGTCAATCTCGTCACGGTGCGCGGCCGCAGGCATTCGCCCGCGGTCGGCGCATTGGTGCGAGAGGCCACGCAGAAGAAATGGTTTGGCGAGCGGGCTAAAGCGTTGTCCGCCGCCGAATAGGGTCGTCAGGCAAGGCAGCGTGCTTTGCATGCCGGGCAATGCTTTTCCGCATTCAGTTCCTCTTGACGGTTGAGGTCACCGACTGGATGACTTCCGTCGCCATCTTGAACTGCGCGGTGCGGTCGGTGATGCCGTGCCGCTTGGCGATCCAGTCGAAATCGCTGTAGGCGGCGTAAACCGAGCCGTCGGCGCTCTGGTAAACCAACACTCTCACAGGCCAGTCGAGCCCGGCTTCGGGATTGGAGGTGATGAAGGTGGTGCCGAGCGCCGGATTGCCGAACATGACGAGCCGCGACGGCCTGACATCGTTGCCCGCATTCTTGCCAAGCTGTGCCTGGTCGATGACGCCGAAGAACTTGATGCCTTTCTTGAGCACGTCCTTCTTGATGCGGGCGACGGTTTCGGCGACGGAATAGTCGCTCTTGACTGTGACGACGCCGTCCGAAGCCGTAGCCGGGAGGGCAGCAGCCATCAGCATGGCTGCGCCTGCAAACAGAGCTTTAAGATGGTTGGTCATGTCGGTCTCCTTGGTTGGACAACTAAGTTTCGATTTCAGGTCTCAGGCCTTCGGCGTTTGCAGCACGCGCGCGATTGCGATCGCACTGGCGAGAACCGCGGCCAGCACGATCACGCATGCGGTCCAGCCGACACGGTCGTAGATCTGTCCGATGAGGAAGCTGCCGGCGAGCCCGCCCGCGTAGTAGGACGCGAGATAGATGCCGCTCGCGGCGGCGCGATCGCGCGAGGCGGTCCGGCTGACATGTCCCGTGGCTATCGCTTGAGCCAGGAAGGTGCCGACGGCAACCAGCGCCATCCCGGCGAGGACGACCGGAAGGCTGGGTGCGAGCAGCAGAAGCAAACCGATGATCGCCAGCCCAAGCGTCGCGCCCACCCCCATTCTCGGGCCAAGGCCTGAGGCCACGCGCCCGGCGAGCGGAGTGGTCAGCATTGATGGCAAGAAGACGAAATAGACTGCGCCAAGCGCCATGGGGGTCAGCGAAAGCGGCACCGCGACAAGCTGAAAATTCACATAGGTGAACGTGCCGATAAAGACGAACAGGATCAAAAAGCCGATCGCAAAGCAGGCACGCAGCTCGGCGTTCCGCAACGGGGCTTTCCAGGCGGCGCGGGCGAGCCCCTCTCCCGCGTCCGCGCGCATCATGGATGAGGTCTTTTGCAACGTGAACCAGACAAGGGCGGCGCCGAGCAGATTAAGCACGGCGAAGGTCAGAAAGTTGGTGGAGATGCCGAACGTGTCGGCGACGGCCGCCGACATCAACCGGCCGAAAAAGTTGCTGGCAACATTCCCCGTCACATAGGCCGCAAGCGCGCTCGTCGTCTGCCGCGCCGAAAAATGCTCCGCCAGGTAGGCCATGGTGAGCGTGAACGCAGTCGACATGCAAAGGCCTTGCACCACGCGCAGCAGTGCGAAGACCGCAATATTGTCTGTCTGCGACAGCAGCGTCGTCGGGATCGCCAGGATGGCCAGGCTGATCCAGATGCCGTTGCGGCGGTCGATGCCGCGCCCAAAGAGAGCGACGGCAATCCCGGCCACTGCCATGCCGAAGGTGCTGGCGTTGACGGCAAAGCCCATGGTGGCGCGGCTGACGCCGAATTTCACCACCAGCGAAGGCAGGATGGCTTGGGTGGCGAACAGATCGACGAGCGTCAGGAACGCAATCAGCGCGATCAGGCCGAAGCGCCAGCTATCTGCGGCCGCCATGCGAAGCCGCGTCGGTTCGGAATGCTCACTGGTCGTCATGACGGGCTCCGTTGCCACGTCCTCAGGCAATCGCCCGAGGACGGGCTTTTGGTTTCTGATGCCGGGATATCTTCACCGCGACGAGCGGCTTACATCATGTGATCGTTGTGTATCGCCGGCGGCAGGACGTCGGCGGAATAGAGGACGGCCGGAACCTTGCCGTTGTTCTTCCACCAGTGGGCGAGCTGGCCGAACTCGGCGGTCGCGTCGCCGGCCGGATGCTCGATGCCGACCTTGCAGGTGCTGGCGTATTCAGTGATCGAGCCTTCGACGACGATAATGTTGGCAGGGCGGACATTGTGCTCATGCCACGGCACGACGCCGCCGGGCTGAACGACGAGCTTGCGAAGGCGCAGCATGTTGCCTTTCCAGGCCTCGCCCTTGCTGCTCAGATCGATTGCGGAAAGCACCGTGTCGGTCACGCCGACCGGCTTGCTGGGATGTTCCTGAATATCAGTCGTGGCGGCCTGGCCGGCAGGGCAGTCGCCTGCGAAAGCCGGGGCCGCGGAAAATGCAGCGGTCGCGGACAGCATGCCCAGCGCGAAGGCAAGGTTGAGTTTCTTGGTAGCCATCTCGTATTTCTCCTTTGTCGGTGCCCAATCGCGGGAGGCGGGGCATGACGAGGAGAGTGACCGGAGCCTCCTCGAAAGAGAAATGCTGACTGGCTCTTAAATCGATACCTGAAAACTATCGTCGATCATCATACCGGCGCAGCAGTCCGCGCCACGACAGAGACCATGGCGTCGGTTCTTTTCTTCGACTTGCTATGCAGCCGTTTTCCTAACCGATAGATCGATGCCGCTTTCCGGCCAGCTATGCGCCTTGACGCTGTTGACGAAGGTTGACGTGGCCGGCGAGAACCGGCGCCCGGCCACGACGACAAGCGATACCTCTCGCCAAACCTCCGGATCTATGACGGGCCTGATCTGCAATCCCGGGATGACGGCGCTGAATTCCGGGATGAAGCAGATGCCCAGCCCGCCGGAGACCATGTTTTGAATCCAGTCTTCGCGCTCGCTGGCGTAGGAGATCCTGAGCTTGACGCCACGTTCATTGCAAAGGCCCGCAAGATAGTCGCGATACTCGCAGTTCAGGCGCCTGAGATAGTTCTCGCCGTCGAGCTCCGAGATGGCGACATTGTCGTTTCGGGCCAGCCGGTGCCCGTTGGGAAACGCGAGCACGAACCGCTCGCGGTAGAGGGGCGTGACATCGAACCTCTCCGGAAAGCTGTTGCTCGACGCCATGATGGCGACATCGATCTCACCCGCTTCCAGCAGCTGCGACAGGGATGCCGGGACCCCCTCGACAAGCTGCAGCTGGATGCCCTGCTGGCGTCGGTTGAAGTCCGTCAGCAGCCCGGTAAACCGCCGCGGACCGATCGTGCACATCACGCCAACCTTGAGATTTGCATTCTCCAGGCAAAGGAATCTCGACGCCTCCTGGCGAACGCCGGTCACCTCATCGAGGATCTGCTGAAATCTGGGGCGGAGCAAAGCGCCCAAATCGGTGAGGTGCGTCAGATTCCGCTCGCGGCGAAACAACAGTCCGCCGACCTCATCCTCGAGCTGCTGGATGGCGCGCGAGAGCGCCGGCTGGGTAACGTTGCACTTCTCGCCTGCGCGCGTGAAATTCCGGGTCTCGCAGACAGCCAGGAAATAGCGGATGTGATGAATGTCCATGCGGGTCGTCCCTCAACTGCATCTGCAGGCTCGAACCCTGCCGCAATGCATTCCATCACGCCAATGCACGGGGGGTATAAAGTCGATAGCAATCGGTCATGATGAGCTTCCGGCGAATGCTCTCGCTTTCTCAAAAGGATGATGGCGAGCAAGCTGCTCGCCATCATGCCGCCGTCCGATGTTGCCCGAAACGGTTGTCGAGCGCTCAGTTGGCGCCGCCGAGCGCCTGGAGGTTGGCGCAGAATTCGGCGTGCGGCTTGCTCATCGCCGCATCCTGGCACTCCTTCATCATCGCGCCCTGCTTGTCCTTCGACATCGCGTCCCAGGCGGCCTTGAATTCAGCCTTGGGCTTCATCGTCTTCATGCTGGCGTCGGTGAAGAAGGGCTGCATGTTGGACGGCTCGTCGAGCGCGCCGGCGAACGCAGCGCCGCCGAGCAT
Organism: Mesorhizobium sp. CA16; assembly: GCF_020165175.1. Taxonomy (NCBI): domain Bacteria; kingdom Pseudomonadati; phylum Pseudomonadota; class Alphaproteobacteria; order Hyphomicrobiales; family Phyllobacteriaceae; genus Mesorhizobium; species Mesorhizobium sp. CA16. The sequence goes on along the minus strand of NZ_JAIUHP010000028.1, from coordinate 12,920 downwards.
GGAAAGTGCAAATGCGCCGATGCAGATGGCTTTGATATTCATGGTGGGATCCTTCTCCGGAGTTGTGCAATCGCCCCTTTGACGACTGCGTTGATGACCGGCAGCATTTTGGAACTCTATTGTTCCCGCTTGCCGAGGTGGACCTTGCTTCATCCGGCGCTCAATTCGCCAATGCCATCTGCGAATGGCGTTTATGCCGGTTCTGCATTCCGGGCGTGCGCCGCTAATTGGCTCCGCCCAAAACAAGCACGTTGGCGCAGTATTGTGCGTGGGGTTTGCGCATCGCCGGGTCGTTGCACGCCTTCGTCATCTTGACCCGGTCATGCTTTGACAGAGCAAACCAGGCCTTCCTGAACCCGGCCATCGGTTTCATCGTCTTCATCGTGGAGTCTGCATAGAAGGTCGGGAATGCAGCGAGGTCGCTGAACGGGTCGGCGGACGCCGGGCTCACGCCAAGACAAACGGCAAGCACAGCCACACAGGCAAGTTGTCTTCTCATCATTCATCTCCCTTCCAGGCGCGGCTCCGGCAACGGCGCCAGCCTGATCGGGATGAAGATTGTCGCGCGCGGGGCCAGCAGCCAATGCAATCTGCCTATGGACTTCATGCCACCTTGGCATTTCGGCTGAACAAGAAGATGCGGCAGTCTCTCTCCAATCGCCCTTGCTGGCGACCTTGGGATGGAGACCAGGCCATGCTTGCCCAGTGCGCAGCGAGCACAGTCCAATCGATCACGTCAGCGACGGATCTTATCACGTCAGTGACGGATCCTAATGTCGAGGGCCGGACGATCGACATCGTGCTGGCAAACGACGCGCATGCCGCTTTCGTCTGGGGTGTGCTCGATCGGCTGCTGGACGAGCCGAACTGCAGCGTGAGCGGCGTTACCGCGTCGGGCTTTGCAGCGATGCAGGCGGCGGTCTTTGCTTATGGGCTGACCATCGGCGGAAGGCGCGGCGCGCGGACGGCGCTCGCCAATTTCTGGCGGCGCGTCAGCCATGCCTCGATGTTCGCCATCGACAGAACGAGCCTGCTTAGATCGATGCTGGAACAGTCGATCGAGCTTCAGCCTATCCGCGACGAAGACTGCCCGGTTAAGCTGCGCGTCGTGGCCGTCAACGCCCGCACAGATGCGGTGAAGATATTCTCAGGCGAACAGTTGTCGATAAACGCGATCGTGGCGGCTGCGGCTGTTCCGTTCCTTTCGCCGGCCATTGAGATCGATGGCGATCTCTATTGGGGCGACGGCGACATCTCGCAATTGCCGCCTGCGGCATCAATCGGAGCCTGCCATCGTGTGGTGGTCAGCGGCAAGCCGTCGATATTCATGGCGCGCTGTCCGGATCGCAGCCCCGGCGCCGCCCAATGCGCGACCGGATGCGCCCCGGTTCACAGCATCTTCGACAGCCACTATCGAGCTGGAGCTCCGCTGCTTGTGAGGCCCTGGATCGATTGGGGCGAGCTGACCGACATTCGCGACAGGGGACGGCAATGTGCCGAAGACTGGCTTGCGGCTGATCTTTCCAGTACCGACGAGCGCCCGGCTAACGACTGCAGAACCCAATACATCTAGGCGCTTTCCTCCCGCCTAGCCGCGCCTGCTTCGCATACTCCCGAATGCAGGCGCCAGGCCCTCCGGTTTCCGGCCGGAGGGCCTTTTCGCGCCGCCCTCGGCATATCGTGGCCCGCTTATCAATTCCATGCCGAGACAGCATTTCAGCTCGGCATGGCGATCGTGGAAACTGATCTGCAGACGGGCCTCAGGGCCGGTCTTTCCGTCGAAACGCCAACCAGGAGACAAGCCTGTGATCAACACCAAGACCCTTATCGGCTCGGCCCTCGCGGCCGCCACCTCGCTCGCCGCCACGGCGGCATATAGCGGCCCCGCCGCCAAGCCCGGCTTCGCCTTCGAGAAGTGCTACGGCGTCGTCAAGGCAGGCCAGAACGACTGCCAGACCGCGACGCATTCATGCGCCGGCACTTCCACCGCCGACAACCAGCCTGACTCCTGGCTCTACGTGCCGGCCGGCAGCTGCGCGAAGATTTCCGGGGGCAGCGACAAGCCCAAGGCCTAGCCGACTTTCCACCTCGAGCAATCAGACCAGAAGGAGGAGACCGATGTCCAATATGTTTTCGCCACTCGCAATCCCCGCATCGGCGGGCATCGGTCTTCGCTCGCCTCACATCGCGGAGATGCTGACGCGGCGCCCGTCCGCAGGCTGGCTCGAGGTCCACGCAGAGAACTACATGGGCGACGGCGCGGGCGTCCAGGCGCTGGAAAGACTGCGCCAGACCTATCCGCTGTCCGTGCATGGCGTCGGTCTGTCGCTGGGCAGCGCGCAAGGCCTGGATCGCGACCATCTCGAAAGGCTGCGGAAGGTCTGCGAGCGCTTTGAGCCCGATCTGGTTTCCGAGCACCTTGCCTGGAGCGTCGCCGACGGGGCCTATCTCAACGATCTTCTGCCATTGCGCTATGACGAAGAGGCGCTCGCGATCGTTGCCCGCAACGTCGAGACGGTTCAGGACACGCTGAAGCGACGTGTGCTGATCGAGAACCTGTCGGCCTACCTGGCATTCGCGGACTCCTCGATGAGCGAGGCCGAGTTCCTGGCGGCGCTCGTGGCGCGAACCGGCTGCGGCCTGCTGCTCGACGTCAACAATGTCCAGGTCTCCGCACATAACCTGCAGTATGATGCCAAGGCCTTCATCAACGCCCTGCCGGAAGAGGCTATCGGCGAGATCCATCTCGCCGGCCATGCGACCAACCAGGTCGGAACCGACACCGTGCTGATCGACGATCATGGCTCGCGCGTGCCGCCGGTCGTCTGGGCGCTCTACCAGCATGCCGTGGATCGGCTTGGGCCGCGCCCGACATTGATCGAGTGGGACACCGACGTTCCCGTTCTCGACGTGCTGCTGGGCGAAGCGATGTGGGCCGACATGCTGACCGCATCGATCATGTTCAGCCGCAAGCAGGCGGTGCGGCGCGAGCAAACGGCAGAAGCCCGAGCGATGCCGATCCGCCTGCCGATCGAAGCCGAAACGACAACCAGCATGCCCGTCCTTGCGGCGTTCGCGGCTGCCAGAACCGCGAGACCATCCGTCTCCCTGGCGCTGCCTCCGCTCGAGGAGGAATACCATGCTGCCGCTTGAGCACCTGCAGACCACGATGGCGCGCTCGGTGCTGGCCAAGGGTCCAACGATCGCGGCGAGATTGCTGACCGCGGGAAAGGCCGATCCGCTAGCCCGCCTGCGCATCTACCAGAACAACACCCGCAGCTCGCTGACAGCTGTGCTGATGGCGGTTTTTCCAGTCACGGTTCGCCTGGTCGACGAACGTTTCTTCCGCTACGCGGCGAGCGAGTTCATTCGACGCCATCCGCCAACGGAATCGCGGCTGGCGCGCTATGGCGCCGGCTTCCCGCGCTTCCTCAAATCAACCGACACGCTGTCCGACATGCCGATCGTTGCCGAAACGGCGCGGCTCGAATGGGCCATCGCCGAGGCGCTCGATGCACCTTCGTCGCAGCCCCGCAGCCTCGCCGAATACGACAACACCGAGTTCGGCCCGTCGCCAGATATCGTGTTGCAGCCTTCGTTGCGGCTGATCATTTCGCACTGGTCGATCCTTTCGGTATGGACTGCGCATCAGCAGGAAGGACCCGTCGACCAGAACAGCGCCTGGACAAGGCGCCCCGAACGCGTGGCGTTGTGGCGGTCAGGGGATAACGTGCGACTTGCTCTGCTCGACCGTGCGAGCCTCGCCTTCTGGCATTCGCTGAAGCATGGTCTCGGCCTTGAGCATGCCACCGGCCGTGCGTTGGCCCTCGACCCTGCCTTCGATCTGGTTTCCGCCCTTATGCGTCTGTTCGGCGACGGTCTCGTCACCAATGTGCGCGTCGCCGCGAATTTCCTCTCAAACACATGGAGACAGTCATGAGCGCAGCATCAGAACATTCCTCATCCATGCCGGCCGGCCTTGTCGGCCTCTACAGGCGCGCCATCAAGCTGCCCGAACATATTCCATTTTCGCTGGTCCAACTCGCTGCGCGCGTGGCGGTGGCGCATGTCTTCTGGCAATCGGCCCAGAGCAAGCTCGCCTCGTGGCCAGTGACGCTGCAGTTGTTCGCAAACGAATACAACCTGCCGTTCATCGATCCCTCGATAGCGGCGCCATTGGCGACAACGGCCGAAATCACAGGCTCGGTGTTGATCTTTTTTGGACTGTTCTCGCGCCTGGCGGCCCTGATGCTGCTCGGCGTCGTCTCCGTTATCCAGCTCTTCGTCTATCCCGAGAACTGGGCCGAGCACCTGTTGTGGGCCTCGTTGCTGCTTCTCGTCCTGACACGCGGCGCCGGCATTTTCTCGCTCGACTATGTGGCGGAGCGGAACCTTTCGGCGTCCGGCGGATGAACATCGCGACGGGTGAGGCTATCGCTTACCCCGTGCTCGCGGACTTTGACGATAGCCATGTCTTGAAATCGGAGCGAAAGACGGACGCAGACTTTTGGCTCTCAAGAGCTTCAGCAAATTCAACGGGATAGGCTGGTGCTGCGAGAGAGGATTGAACTCGCCACATAGCCTAATAACTAGCTGAATTTTGTCGATTATTCCTTACCCCCTTATTGCAACTGTGTACCACCACGGTATCCAAACGACAGGGGTAGGGTCACCTATTTCGCCTGGAGCGTAACACCGAAATCGCTGTTGCTGTAACTGTTTGGGACCACAAGTTGGCCGGACAAACCATTGGCGCTAGGTCCCGGCGTGGTTACATCGTACGAGCCAGGAGGAACATCGGGAATATAGAAGGAACCGTCTGATCCCGTTATCGCGTCCCGGCAAGTTTCTACCGACGAATTGCCACTGGGGCAGAGGGTAATTGCAGCACGAGGGAGCGGTTGGGCCGTCCCTTTGACCAGCAGGTCTCCAATCAGACCACCCGCCCGCGCTTCTTCGGTCCCCAAAAAAGCTAGGCACATTAGAACTCCTAAAAGCGTCCGAAAACAGCGACTAGTGCGCATCTGTCATCTCCACCTTCTTCAAAGCACCTTTCGCCGGTAGCGCCTGCATAGCGACTGTCTTAAAAGTAACTTGGCGAGCGTCATCCTGAATATCCCCGAGCTTAAGATAAATTTGCTGCGCGGTGTATCCTGGGTATTCGAAAACTATTCGTTGATAAGGAAAAGAAAGTTGCCCAGATGAATCCCTTTTCATTGGTATCTTTCCGGTCCATTCAAAGTGATTGGCTCCAATTTGATTCACAGTTTGTATCGGAGGATAAAGGTAAAGCTGGACTAAGCGTGAATCTACAGTTGTTTCTGGGCCGGTTAAATCAATAGAACCCAACATAGTGAATTCTTCATACTTTGGAAACTCTTTTTCATCGGGCTTTATTTCGTAAGTTATAACCGACGCAAGCAGAACCAAGGCGAAGTAACCCGCAAAGGCACCCGTCAAGGCAATATTAAACCCCTTAAGAGGCCCGCTGACATGGGCGTCACTTGGTAACAAGAGATAGATGATAACCGCCGGCACAAGCGGAATCAGAATTATCGCTGCCAACACCACTAAGAACGGAGGGAAGGACTGGATCATCTGCAAGTTTCCTCTGCGAAAACAAGCTCCACCGGAAATATAGAATATTGCGCCTAATCTTGTGCGTTGTCAAAGCATAGACCAGCGCGTGCCTAGCGCTTTGCGATCTGTCTTGGCTGAGCAAGCAGACGGTTGGTGGTTCGCATTTGACCGGCGGGCAGCAGCCATCGAGAAACTGGCGAACATATCCATGTGGCCAGAAGTTCCGCGTTACACAATCCGGGCGCGTCGCCGTCACCACGTGGTTACCTGCCGAGTAAACCTTTCAAGTGTCGTAGCCGTGAGTCGGCCACCGCACTCCAGCACTCGAGGCTACGCTAAACCGAGGCGCGCTCCGCGATGTTGGACCAGTAACTCGCTAGCCTCTTCCAGCACCCGCCAATGTGCCGCAGGACGCCCCCTGACCGCTCTGATTTCCTTCCCAAAAAGAGATTGAATGTCAAAGTCCTGATGGCTAGGAATCGTGCAATACGAGCCTAGGTGGGGAACAGCACGATGAAACATCCGTTGGATGCGGTCAGCATATCGGCCAAAAATTTCAAAAGCTTTGGCAATGACATGTTCCCGATGTTAAGTTTTCAGCCTATTAACATCCTCATAGGAAGAAATAATTCCGGAAAGTCTTCCCTCATAGATTTAGTCGATTTATTCGCGTCGGGAGGGCAGACATACGATGCCACCAAGCACAACGTTGGCGGCCGACCTTTTACGGCCTACCAATCGCACGTGATAGATGAACCGTCCCTTCGCAAAGTTTTTCGAGAAGACACTTCGGGAGGGCAACTAAACAGCAACCATTGGGACTATGGAAAGCAGTTTATTGGGGCAAATGCTATAATTGAGCTTGGGTCGAATTGGAGTCCCCAATTTGCCGACCTGCCGGCGAGCCATAGGGGCCTGCTCTCGATTCCTTCCGAAATGCGCAGTTCCCTGGCGCGATCACTGCCACGGGTTTTCGAGAATAAGCGATTGCTGCGTGTGGCAGCAGAGCGGGACGTCCAGCCCGAGCCCAGAGAGAACAATAGAGAAATTACCCCGAAGGGGCGAGGCGTCACCAATCTAGTGAGGGCATTTATCAACAGTGACGATCTTCCGCGCGCAGAAGTAGAGGTCGGATTACTAAGCGATCTGAATGAAATTTACATGGGGGATAGCCAGTTTACGGCGATTGTATGCCGGGAAAATCAAAACGGTATTTGGGAGATATTTCTACGCGAGGAAAACAAAGGCGACATCCGACTATCGGAATCCGGTAGCAGTTTGAAATCAATCTTCATCGTCCTATGCACGCTTCGTTTGTTGCCAAAGATCCAAGAGGTATCCTGGAACAACATAATCCTGTCCGTAGAAGAACCGGAGAACAATCTTCACCCCGCGCTCCTTAGACGACTCCTCAATTTCCTAGCTGAGCGCAGAGCCGAACGTGGCTTTAGCCTGATAATAGCTACTCATTCGCCAGTCGGGATCGATTGGTCAACTAAACGAACTGACAGCCAAATCATCCATGTCAAGCATGATGGTGTTTCCGCTTCGGCGCACGTGGCTATCGGTTACAATGGCAGCCGCGACATACTTGACGATTTGGACATCCGGGCCTCCGACATCCTTCAAGCGAATGGCGTGATATGGGTCGAGGGGCCTTCGGATCGCATATATCTGAACAAATGGATCGAGTTATCGTCCGACAACACGCTGAAAGAAGGGGTCCACTATTCGATCATGTTCTATGGGGGAAAGCTACTTTCGCACTTGCATGCAATGGCCCCACCCGGGGAGGCCAGCAAGCTCATCTCACTGCTGTCACTAAATCGCAACGCCGCCCTTTTGATGGACAGTGATAGACACCTTGGCAAGCCGGCTAGAGATGGGAAGCCGGCCCGCAAGCCTCGCATGAATTTGAACGGGACTAAGACCCGGCTGAAAGATGAGCTTTCGACTATGGGCGGGTATGTTTGGGTCACCGAGGGTCGGGAGGTCGAGAACTATATTTCTAACTCGCTCATGGCGCGAGCGACCGGCATCGGAGCCGTAGACGTAGGCCCGTATGAAACGGTCATCGAGTCGCCGGCACTAAATGCATTTAACGGGGATAAGATAGCCTTTGCGCATCGCGTGGCGGAGCTTGCCAAGAAGGAAGATTTGAGCGGCCATCTGGATTTGGCGACGATGCTGGCCGGCCTTTGCGATGAGATCAATGGTTGGAACGGCTCCCAATGAGGGCCGCCCGTTAGAAATTCGGGTCACATATTTGACACCCCATATACGTGTGGACGGGCGGAGACGTTCCCCCGTGCCTCCTTGTGGCCTTTGCGATCGCCGCTTAATGCCCTCCCGCCTCCCTCCACCGAACTTTTGGATTGGGCTGAGTTCGAGAGACCCGCGCGGCGTGGCAGTGAGGGAAAGCTTGGCAAGCCCGAGGGCCCTGTCCCCATGCCAGGGACCCCATGAAATAGCCGAGCGGTGCGGGAAGCTACGGAAACGCTAAGTTATTGGCGCTAAAGGCGAAAGGGCTGGTGCTGCGAGAGAGGATTGAACTCTCGACCTCTCCCTTACCAAGGGAGTGCTCTACCACTGAGCTACCGCAGCCTGCGATGGCGGCGCTTCTGCCATATCGAACCGGTAAGCGCAAGGCCAAGAAAAACCCAAAGCGTCGCATGTGATTCCCGCCGGCAATTATGCGGTTTGGGGCGGCATGCGCGGCTGATCCACAGGATGAACCCGACTTTCGGCCCGCTTTCATGACATGGCCGCGCGAAAATGCTAGCCATTGCGGAATCGCGGCCGGCTGACCGCCGGTCAGGAATGGACGATGGACGACAAGGCAAATCCACCGAAAAAAGGCGGCGGCGAGCGCAAGGACCGGCTGGCCGAGGCGCTGCGCGCCAATTTGCAGAAGCGCAAGATGCAGGCACGTTCGCGACGGGTTGGCGACCGTGACAAGCAGCGCGCTGGCGACGTTCACAAGCAACGCGCCGGTGACGCTGACGAACAGCGCGCTGCCGATCCCAACGATCGGCCGGAAGAGTTGCCGGCTGCAGGAAAAATGCACAAGGACTGACCAAATCAGCCATACTGGCCGGCCACAGTCGGTCCGGTTTTAGGAAAATCCTATTTCTTGAACCAAGCCGGCCAATAGTCTAAGCCGGGCACACTCAAACCGATTGAAGCGGCCTGTTCGGGCCGAGGGGACGTTTTCTCATGGATCGCATCAGAATTGTCGGCGGCAACGAGCTTGCCGGCACCATTCCGATCTCGGGCGCCAAGAACGCGGCATTGCCGCTGATGATCGCCTCACTGCTCACCGACGACACGCTGACGCTGGAAAACGTGCCGCATCTGGCCGATGTCGAGCAGTTGATCCGCATCCTCGGCAATCACGGCGTCGATTATTCCGTCAACGGCCGGCGCGAAAAGCAGCAGGAAGGCTATTCGCGCACCATCAATTTTTCCGCCCGCAACATCGTCGACACCACCGCTCCCTACGAGCTGGTCTCGAAGATGCGCGCTTCCTTCTGGGTAATCGGGCCGTTGCTTGCCCGCATGGGCGAGGCCAAGGTGTCGCTGCCCGGCGGCTGCGCCATCGGCACGCGCCCGGTCGACCTGTTCCTCGAGGGCCTGCAGGCTCTCGGCGCAGAGCTCGACGTCGACAATGGCTATGTCATCGCCAAGACCCAGAATGGCCGCCTCATCGGCAATCGCTACGTGTTCCCGAAGGTCTCGGTCGGCGCCACCCATGTGCTGATGATGGCGGCTTCGCTCGCCAAAGGCGAGACGGTGCTGGAGAACGCCGCCTGCGAGCCGGAAATCGTCAATCTCGCCGAATGCCTGATCGCCATGGGCGCCAAGATCCATGGCGCCGGCACCTCTACCATCACCATCCACGGCGTCGAGGCGCTGTCGGGGGCGCGCGTGCGCGTCATCCCCGATCGCATCGAGACCGGCACCTATGCCATGGCCGTCGCCATGACCGGCGGCGACGTGATGCTCGCCGGCGCCCGTCCAGACCTGTTGCAGACCGCGCTTGACGTGCTTGTCGAGACCGGGGCCGAGATCACGCCGACCAATGAGGGCATCCGCGTCAAGCGCAACGGCACCGGCATTGCGCCGGTCGACGTGACCACCGCCCCCTTCCCCGCCTTCCCGACCGACCTGCAGGCGCAGTTCATGGGTTTGATGACGATGGCCAAGGGCAAGTCACGCATCACCGAAACGATCTTCGAGAACCGCTTCATGCATGTGCAGGAGCTGGCACGGCTGGGCGCCCACATCACCCTTTCCGGCCAGACAGCGATCGTCGACGGCGTCGCCAGGCTGAAGGGCGCGCCCGTCATGGCGACCGACCTGCGCGCCTCGGTGTCGCTGGTGATCGCCGGCCTTGCTGCCGAAGGCGAGACCACGGTCAACCGCGTCTATCACCTTGATCGCGGCTTCGAGCGGCTGGAAGAGAAGCTCTCCGGTTGCGGCGCGGTGATCGAGCGCATTTCGGGCTGACGCTTCGCAGCATTCTTTCCCAGCGGTTGCGCCGAGCGGAAAGACCGCATAACAGAACGTTGAATTGTCAACGTTCAGGGTGCGCATTCCGCATGGCAGCTCTCAAGCTCATCGCGCTCGACGACCAGGATCTGAGCATCGTCTCGGCGCATGTCCAGGACGCCGTGATGAAGGTCTCGGACCTCGAATATCTGCCGGCGGCCAAGCGCTTCGTGCTGACCATGAACCGCTTCGTCTGGGAAGCGAAATCCGGCTTGTTCCGCCAGCACAATGAACGGCGCCAGAGCGTCTTGCATTTCGATCGCGTGCTCGGCGCCAAGACCAACGGCATTGCGCGCGACAAGCCGGCCGAGGTGCTGTCGCTGCTGGCGGTCAGCTTCATCGCCATCAGCAAGCCGGCCGGCATCGTCGAGCTGATCTTTTCGGGCGGCGGCACCATTATGCTCGACGTCGAATGCATCGAGGCCAGGCTTGCCGACATCGGCGGCTCCTGGGAAGCCACCTCGCGCCCCCTGCACAGAGGCTGAAGCGCGATGGCGATAACGCTCCGACAGCAGGACGCCGATTTCGAACAGCGTTTTTCGGCCTTCCTCATCACCAAGCGCGAGGTGTCGGCCGATGTCGAGGCCGTGGTGCGCGACATCATCGCCCGCGTGCGCGCCGAAGGCGACAGGGCGCTCGTCGATTACACGCTGAAGTTCGACAAAGCCGATCTCAACACGCTCGGCATCGCGGTGTCGAAGGACGACATCGCCAAGGCCTATGAAGCGGCCGATCCGGCGACCGTCGAGGCGCTCAAATTCGCGCGCGACCGCATCCGCTCGCATCACGAGCGGCAGAAGCCGAGGGACGATCGCTATACGGATGCCGCGGGCGTCGAGCTCGGCTCGCGCTGGACGGCGATCGAAGCCGTCGGCCTTTACGTGCCGGGCGGCACGGCGAGCTATCCAAGCTCGGTGCTGATGAACGCGGTGCCGGCCAGGGTCGCCGGCGTCGAGCGCATCGTCATCGTCGTGCCGGCCTCGGGCGGCGTCATCAATCCGCTGGTGCTGGTGGCAGCCGACCTTGCCGGCGTTTCGGAGATCTACCGCGTCGGCGGCGCGCAGGCCGTTGCAGCGCTTGCCTATGGCACGGAGACGATCAGGCCGGTCGCCAAGATCGTCGGTCCGGGCAACGCCTATGTCGCGGCGGCCAAGCGGCAGGTGTTCGGCACGGTCGGCATCGACATGATCGCCGGGCCGTCGGAAGTGCTGGTGGTGGCCGATGCCGACAACGATCCGGACTGGATCGCGGCCGACCTTTTGGCGCAAGCCGAGCATGATGTTTCGGCCCAGTCGATCCTGATCACCGACGAACCGGAATTCGGCAAGGCGGTCGAGCAGGCGGTCGAGCGCCAGCTCAAGGTGCTGCCGCGCGGCGAGACGGCCGGGGCCAGCTGGCGCGATTTCGGCGCGGTGATCCTGGTGCCGACGCTCGACGCCTCTCTGCCGCTGGTCGACAGGATCGCGGCCGAGCATGTCGAGCTCGCCTTCGACGACGCCGAGGCATTCCTTTCCAGGATGCGCAACGCGGGCGCCGTGTTTATCGGCCGCCATACGCCGGAAGTCATCGGCGATTATGTCGGCGGCTCCAACCACGTCTTGCCGACGGCGCGGTCGGCGCGTTTCTCGTCGGGTCTGTCCGTGCTCGATTTCGTCAAGCGCAGCTCGATCCTGAAGCTCGGCCCGGAGCAGCTCAACGCGCTGGCGCCCGCCGCGATCGCGCTCGCCAAGGCCGAAGGGCTCGATGCCCATGCCCGCTCCGTCGCGATCAGGTTGAACATGTAACGATGTCCGGCCGCGACCAGACCCGCGACAGGCTGATCGACGTCGAGCTCGAGGAATCGATCGGACGTTCGACGCCCGACGTCGAGCACGAGCGGGCCGTGGCGATCTTCGACCTCATCGAGGAGAACCGTTTTCGGCCGGTCAATGATGACGGCGCAGGTCCTTACAAGCTTAAGCTTTCACTGGCCGAGTCCCGCCTGGTTTTCGGCGTCAGCCGCGAGAACGGCGCCGAGGTGGTCACCCACATTCTGTCGCTGACGCCGCTGAGGCGCATCGTCAAGGACTACTACCTGATCTGCGAAAGCTACTACGAAGCCATCCGGTCCTCGACGCCGAGCCATATCGAGGCGATCGACATGGGCCGGCGCGGCCTGCACAATGAAGGCTCGCAGACGCTGATGGACCGGCTTGCCGGCAAGATCGAGATCGACTTCGACACGGCGCGCCGGCTGTTCACGCTGGTCTGCGTGCTGCACTGGCGAGGCTAGATCCTGGTCGCCCTGCCCCATTCGATCCTGTTCCTATGCGGCATGAACGCCGTGCGCTCGCCGATCGCGGAACAAATGGCGCGCCGCATGCTTCCCGCCACCACCTTCGTCGCTTCGGCCGGTGTGCGCGCCGGCGAGCGCGACCCGTTCGTCGATGCGGTGCTCGCCGAAGAAGGCCTGTCGCTTGGCGAGCGCCAACCCAGGACGCTGACGGATATGGAGGACGATTATTTCGACCTGATCGTGACGCTGGCGCCGGAGGCGCATCATGCGGCGCTCGAGCTGACGCGCTCGCTGGCCGTCGAGGTCGAATACTGGCCGATGCCCGACCCCACCGACACAGGCGGCACGCGAGAGCACATCATGGCCGCCTATCGCGATGTGCGCGAGCGGCTGAAAGCGCGCATAAGCCGACGTTTTCTGCTTCCCGAGGCAAAAAACGCGGCCGATTAAGCATGTTCACAAGCGGGCGATTATCATATAGGTTCCGCCGCAAATTCCGGCCGGAGTCGGATGA
>NZ_JAIUHP010000027.1:0-50201 GCF_020165175.1 Mesorhizobium sp. CA16 | reverse complement strand
GTCTTGCCATGATCGACGTGACCGATCGTGCCAATGTTCACATGCGGCTTGGTGCGCTCGAATTTACCTTTTGCCATAGTCTCTTTCCTTGGACGGCCTTGACCTTCAGTTCAGTCGAATGCGGGGCGATTAGCGACAACGGCTGAAAAACACAAGTACCTTGTGGCTGAGCGGATTCTTGCTCGACCCGAACCAATGGTCGATTTCGGTGGGATATGGCGCGGATATAGGGCTGCCGCGTGTAAAATCAAAGGCTCCGGGCTGGCCCATTGCCGCCACGACGCCGCTCTGATCTTGTTCGCCGGATGCAGTTCATTCCATCCAATATCCGCGGCCCGCTGTTCATGATCGTCTCCACGGGGTCCTACCTCGTCAACGACACGATGATGAAGCTCGCCACCGTCGGATTGCCGCCCTATGAAGTTCTCCTGTTGCGGGGTGCTGCCGCCACGCTGTGGGGCGTGCCGCTGCTTCTGATGCTGGGCTATGCCAGGCAGATCCCACTGCTCTTCGAGCGCAAGGTGCTGCGCCGCAACCTGTTCGAGCTGCTGGCGATCCTGTGTTACGTCGTGGCTTTAGCCAACATGCAGATCGCGGATTCCACCGCGCTCGGGCAAGTCACGCCGCTCATCGTGCTGGTCGGCTCCTCGATGCTGTTCGGCGAAAAGATCGGCGCCACGCGCATGGCGCTGATCGGCCTTGGCTTTGTCGGGGCGCTCATGGTGGCGCAGCCGACGATGCAGGGCATTTCGGTTTATGCGCTGCTGGCGCTCGGCAACGCCGCCTTCGCGGCGGTGCGCGACCTTGCCGGGCGCAAGGTGGGCGCCGAGGTACCGGGCATGATCGTCGCCATCTCCGCGGTTGTCGTGGTGCTGGCCGGCTCAGGCGCGGCGCATCTCGTCTCCGAGCAATGGGTAATGCCCGAAGGACATCATCTGCTCCTGATCGCCGGCGCCGGCTTGTTCCTGATCTTCGGCCATTTCTTCATCTTCATGGCCTACCGGGTCGGGCCGACAAGCGCGGTCGCGCCCTTCTATTACTGCTTCACCGTCTGGGCGGTCATTTCGGGCCTGCTGGTGTTCGGGCAATTTCCTAACGCGCTCGCGGTTTGCGGCATCCTGCTGGTGCTAGCCAGCGGTCTCGCCATCGTCTCGCTCGACGAAAGAAAACGCCGGCTGGCCATGGTCGCCTGACGGCGCGCCTCCAGCCTGGGTCGACCCGGTCGGGTCGACCTTCAACAGCCTACTGGCTGTTCCCTGGCCTTCTACAGCGTGCGCTTGCCGGAAATCTGGTGATAGGCCCAAAGCACGACGATCGAGCCGATCACGGCCACGATCAGGCTCCAGATGTTGAGACCGGTGACACCCGACGAGCCGAAGGCGCTGAAGATCAACCCGCCAACGATGGCGCCGACAATGCCGAGCACGATATCCATGATCATGCCCTGGCCTGTCTTGTTGACGATCTTGCTGCCGATGAACCCGGCGATAAGGCCGAGAATGATCCAGCTGATAATGCCCATAATTCCCTCCAAAATTCCCCCGCCGCGCCATCATGGTCACATGATTGTCAAAAGCTCAAGTCAGCTTGAAATTCCGCCTGTTTGCGCCATTCTGGGGCCGGGCGGACTTGGCTGGACAAGGAGATCCATTATGGGCCTTTTCGACAATGCCGTTCCGGGCGGCAACATCACCAAACCCCTGATGATCGCGCTCGGCGCGCTTTTGGTCGGCAAGATGCTGAGCGGCAGAAGCGAGGAGGCGGCCGCGCCGCAAGCGCCGACGCCAACGCCCGCCGGAACCGACGCATCTGCCGATGGCGGCCTGCTCGGCGGCCTTGGCGGACTGCTCGACAGGCTGAAGAATGCAGGCCATGGCAACATCGCCGACTCCTGGGTCGGCACCGGGCAGAACCAGTCGATCAACGCCAACGATCTCGGCTCGGCGCTCGGCCCGGCGGTGATCCGCGAGATCGCCCAGCGCACCGGCATGAACGAGCAGGACCTGCTGCAGCAGCTCTCCACCGCGCTGCCCGGCATTGTCGACAAGCTGACGCCGAACGGCCAGATTCCTCAGCACCATCAGGTCGTTTCAGCCTTCAACAGCTAGAGAAGTGGCCTGCTAGCGCGCCGCGTGCCACGGCGCGCGGCGTTTCATTTGAGGATTCGCGAGAAGAAATCTGGAGCGGGTAGCGGGAATCGAACCCGCATATTCAGCTTGGAAGGCTGCTGCTCTACCACTGAGCTATACCCGCGCCTTGCACTGAGGTACCGGATTCACCCGAAAAGCGCCATGCAATTTTCGGTCCGAGACTTTTCGTTTCAGGGCTTCCGGGCCGGCAGTGGTGGAGAGGGTTGGATTCGAACCAACGTAGGCTAAGCCAACGGATTTACAGTCCGTCCCCTTTAACCACTCGGGCACCTCTCCAGTCTGCCGCCGGAGCCATGCAACGAGGCATTTCCGCCGATCCGGAGCCCGAGTAAGATCTTCTCCGAAATCAGCGAAGCGCCTTATGGCGGCAAGGCCGGTGGGTGTCAACCGGCGCGGCCAGGGTTTTTCGAGGATGCTCGGCATTCATTTGGCCAGCCCATATCCTTAGCCGGACGGGACGGCTATAGAGGCCGCCATGAGCGACGATAAAAGCAACAAGTCCGGCACGCGCAAGGACACCCACTACGCCAAGCTGAGGCGCGCGCATCGCGACCAGAAGGCGGGCGGGCCGCCGGCATTCCGGCCGCGCCAGCCGGTGCCGCCGGGCGAGGCTGCCGCCGACGGGCTGGTGCGGCTTTACGGCCTGCATACCGTGCGGGCTGCGCTCGACAATCCGCGGCGCAAGATCAGGACGATGCTGGTGACGCGCAACGCCGCCGAGCGGCTTTCGATCGGCAATCTTGCCGCCCTGCCCTTCAAGGCCGAGCTTGTCGAACCGAAGGACATCGACAGGATCACCGGATCGGACGCCGTGCATCAGGGCGTGCTGATCGAGGCCGAGCCGCTCAAGCCGAAGCGTCTCGACGCGCTTGGCGACACCAGGCTGGTGCTGGTGCTCGACCAGGTGACGGACCCGCACAATGTCGGCGCCATTCTGCGCTCCGCGGTTGCCTTCGGCGCCGGCGCGCTGATCACGACTGCCCGTCACAGCCCGCAGGAATCGGGCGTGCTGGCGAAATCCGCTTCCGGCGCGCTCGAGCATATCGACCAGATCGAGGTGAAGAACCTCGCCGACGCGCTGGGACAGCTGCACGAGGCCGGCTTCCAGACCATCGGGCTCGATTCGGAAGGACCGGCCGAGCTCGAAAAGACCTTCGCCGGCGAGAGGATCGCGCTGGTGCTGGGCGCGGAAGGCAAGGGCCTGCGCCAGAAAACCCGCGAGACGGTGACGGCACTGGCCCGCCTCGACATGCCCGGCGCCATCCACTCGCTCAACGTCTCGAACGCGGCGGCGGTGAGCCTTTATGCGGCGAGGAAATTCTTGGTGAGTGAGTAGTCAGTAGTGAGTAGTCAGTAGTCAGTAGTCAGTAGTTAGTAGTTAGTAGTTAGTAGTCAGTAGTCACTAGCTCGGTAAGGATCTCCTGCAAAACTACTCACTACTCACTACTCACTACTCACTAATTCCTACTCACTCCTATCCCACTTCATGCCCCGCCATCCGCTCCAGCGCCCTGACCAGCGCGGAGTGATCCTCCTTGGCGCCGCCATTGGCGGCGCAGGAATTGAAGAGCTGCTGCGTGGTCGAGGTGTTGGGCAGCGAGACGCCGAGCGCCTTGGCGCCTTCCAGCGCCAGGTTGAGGTCCTTCTGGTGCAGCTCGATGCGGAAGCCGGGCGCGAAGGTGCGCTTGATCATGCGCTCGCCATGCACTTCGAGGATGCGCGAGGCGGCGAGCCCGCCCATCAGCGCCTGCCTGACCTTGGCCGGATCGGCGCCCGCCTTCGAGGCGAAGACCAGCGCTTCGCCGACCGCTTCGATAGTCAGCGCGACGACAATCTGGTTGGCGACCTTGGTGGTCTGGCCGACCCCGTTCGGACCGACCAGCGTGATGTTCTTGCCCATTTTCTCAAACACTGGCTTGGCGCGCTCGAAGGCCTTTTCCTCGCCGCCGACCATGATGGTGAGCGAGGCCGCCTTGGCGCCGACCTCGCCGCCCGAGACCGGCGCGTCGAGGTAGTCGCAGCCGAGATCGTTGATCTTCTTGGCGAATTCCTTGGTCGCGATCGGCGAGATCGAGCTCATGTCGATGACGAGCTTGCTCTTGGTGAGACCGGAAGCGACGCCGCTCTCGCCGAACAGCACGTCGGCCACCTGGGGCGTGTCCGGAACCATGGTGATGATGATGTCGGCGGCCTTGGCCACGGCGTCGTGGCCAGAAACGGTCTTTAGGCCCCTGACGAGGAGGTCAGCGGGCGCCTTGGAGCGATGGTCGCTGGCGACGACCGCGTAGCCGGCATCGAGAAGATGGCCCGCCATCGGCGCGCCCATGATGCCGAGGCCGATGAAGCCGATGGTGTCCATGTTGTTCTCCGTCGTAATTGTCGAGGTCGCGTTCCTTCGCGCCCCCCTCTGGCCTGCCGGCCATCTCCCCCACAGGTGGGGAGATTGGCAGCTTCGCCGCAGGCTCTTAAGCCGCCGCGCTCCCCTGCCCGGCGAACTCGCGGAACCAGCCGAGCCCGGCTTCGGTGCCTGCTTTCGGCTTGTATTCGGCGCCGATCCAGCCGGAATAGCCGAGGCGGTCGATGTGGTCGTAGAGGAAGGGATAATTGATCTCGCCCGTCCCCGGCTCGTGACGGCCGGGATTGTCCGCAAGCTGGATATGCGCGATGCGGCCGAGGTTGGCTTCGATTGTACGGGCGAGATCCCCCTCCATGATCTGCATGTGGTAGATGTCGTATTGCAGGAAGATATTCTTCGAGCCGACGCGGTCGATCAGCGCCAGCGCCTGGTTGGAATAGTTCAGGAAGAAGCCGGGGATATCACGGGTGTTGATCGGCTCGATCAAGAGCCTGATGCCGGCCTGCTCCAGCTTCTCGGCCGCGAAGGCGAGGTTTTCGGCAAAGACGTTCTCCAGCACCGTACGGTCGGCGCCCTGCGGCGCGATGCCGGCAAGACAGTTGATCTGCTCGCAGCCCAGCGCATGGGCGTAGGTGATCGCCTTGGCGACGCCCTGGCGGAATTCCGGCACGCGGTCCGGCAGCACGGCAATCCCGCGTTCACCCTTCGCCCAGTCGCCGGCCGGCAGATTGAACAGAACCTGTGTCAGGCCGTTCTTCTTCAGCCGCGCCGCCACGACATCCGGGGCATGCTCATACGGGCCGATATATTCGACGCCCTTGAAGCCCGCGCGGGCAGCGGCATCGAAACGGTCAAGGAACTCGTGCTCGCCGAAGAGCATCGAAAGATTGGCTGAAAAACGCGGCATTCCTTTTTCTCCTTCTCTCCGCCAAGCCTCAATCGAGCATCATGATGGCCGTCGGCGCATCCTCGTTGCGTTCGGCAAGCTCCTCGAATTCGGTGATCTTGTCGATTTCCGTGCCCATTGAAATGTTGGTGACGCGCTCGAGGATGAATTCCAGCACCACAGGCACCTGATGCTCCTTCATCAGCCGCTGCGCCTCCTTGAAGGCACCGGCGAATTCCTCGGGCTTCTTCACACGGACCGCCTTGCAGCCCATCGCCTCGGCCACCGCGACATGATCGACGCCGTAGCCGGCCTCCGGATCGCCTGCACGGTTGACGTTCTCGAAGGCGAGGCTCACCTCGTAATCCATGGAGAAACCGCGCTGCGCCTGGCGTATCAGGCCGAGATAGGCGTTGTTCACGACGACGTGGATGTAAGGCAGCTTGTGCTGGGCGCCGACGGCCAGCTCCTCGATCATGAACTGGAAATCATAGTCGCCGGAAAGCGCGACGATGTCGCGGTCCGGATCGGCGGCGCGCACGCCGAGTGCTGCCGGCAGCGTCCAGCCGAGCGGGCCGGCCTGGCCGCAGTTGATCCAGTTGCGCGGCTTGTAGACATGCAGGAACTGCGCGCCGGCGATCTGCGACAGGCCGATCGTGGTGACATAGGTGGTGTCGCGGGCAAACGCCTTGTTCATCTCCTCATAGACGCGCTGCGGCTTCAGCGGCACCTGTTCGAAATGCGTCTTGCGCTTCATGGTCTTCTTGCGCTGCTGGCACTCCTTCGCCCAGCCCGACCAGTCGCGCAGCTTGCCGGCCGTGCGCCATTCGGTGGCGACGTCGAGCAGGATCTTCAGCGCGGCGCCCGCGTCCGAGACGAGGCCTAGATCCGGCGCGAAGACGCGGCCGATCTGCGTCGGCTCGATGTCGACATGGATGAATTTTTTCCCCTTGGTGTAGACGTCGACCGAGCCGGTATGGCGGTTGGCCCAGCGGTTGCCGATGCCGAAGACGAAATCGGCTTCAAGCATCGTCGCATTGCCGTAGCGGTGCGAGGTCTGCAGGCCGCACATGCCGGCCATCAGCCGGTGGTCGTCGGGGATCGCGCCCCAGCCCATCAGCGTCGGTATGACCGGCACGCCGGTGACTTCGGCGAACTCGATCAAGAGATCGGAAGCGTCGGCGTTGATGATGCCGCCGCCGGCCACGATCAGCGGCTTTTCAGCCTCGTTGAGCATCGCCAGCGCCTTCTCGGCCTGGGCACGCGTTATCGCCGGCTTGAAGGGAGCGAGCGGCTCATAGGCGTCGATGTCGAATTCGATCTCGGCAAGCTGCACGTCGACCGGCAGGTCGACCAGAACCGGCCCGGGCCGCGAGGAGCGCATCAGATGGAAGGCCTTCTGCAGCGTCATCGGCACCAGATAGGGTTCCATGACGGTGACGGCCCATTTGGCGACCGGCGCGGCGATCGAAGCGATGTCGACGGCCTGGAAATCCTCCTTGTTGAGGCGCGCGCGGGGAGCTTGACCAGTTATGCACAAGATCGGAATCGAATCCGCCGAGGCCGAATAGAGGCCGGTGATCATGTCGGTGCCGGCCGGACCTGAGGTGCCGATGCAGAGCCCAATATTGCCGGCCTTGGCCCGCGTATAACCTTCGGCCATGTGCGAGGCGCCTTCGACATGGCGCGCCAGCACATGGCGGATGGTGCCGCGCGCCTTCAGCGCCGAATAGAGCGGGTTGATCGCCGCGCCCGGCACGCCGAAGGCATTGGTGATGCCTTCCTTTTCGAGAACGAGAACCGCAGCGTCGACAGCGCGCATCCTGGCCATGGCAAGCCTCCATTTCGTTTGGTTGGCTTGAGAATGCCAGTGTGCGTTCGATTTTTCAATTTTTTCAGAATATTTTTTCATTTCTAGAAAACCGCTGTTATGGGCTGATTTCGCTTCACTTTTCCTTTTCCAAAAAATCGCTCATGGCCACTACTGAAAAACTTTTTCATTGCATCCGATGTCAAATCGGCGAGAATGGCCGGTATGGAAACGACGGAAAAACGCCAGCGCGGCCGGCCGCGCGCCTTCAACGGCCCATCCGAAGTGGCCTCGGTGCAGTCGCTCGACCGGGCGCTGCGGATCCTGGCCATCGTCGCCGAGGCCAGCGGCTTGTCGCTCAGCGAGATCGCGGCGCAAAGCGGCATTGCCGCCTCGACAGCCTATCGCATGCTGACGACGCTGGAAAACCACGGCATGGTCGAGTTCGATACAACCGACCAGCTCTGGTCGGTCGGCGTGGAAACCTACCGCATGGGCGCTGCCTTCCTGCGTCGCCGCAAGCTCGTCGACCGTGCCCGCATCGTCATGCAGGAATTGATGGAAAAGACCGGCGAGACCGCCAATCTCGGCGTCGCCGAGGACGATTGCGTCGTCTTCGTCAGCCAGGTCGAGACGCACCAGGCGATCCGCGCCTTCTTCCGGCCGGGCACGCGCAGCCCCTTTCATGCTTCCGGCATCGGCAAGGCGGTGCTGGCGCATCTCGAGCCAGAGCGGGTCGCCGCGATCCTGCGCAAAGCGGGCCTGCAGCGCTACACCGACAAGACGCTTTCCGACGTCTCGGCGCTTGCCCATGATCTGGCCGTTATCAAGCATCGCGGCTGGTCGGTCGACGACGAGGAGCGCCACCCCGGCATGCGCTGCGTGGCCGCCGCCATCTTCAACGAGTTCGGCGAGCCGCTCGGCGGCGTTTCGGTGTCCGGACCGACGGTGCGGGTCACGCCTGAGCGGCTGGCCGAGATCGGTCCGCTGGTGCGCGACGCCGCGGTCGAGGTGACGAAGATGATCGGCGGCGTGAAAGCCTACTAGAGCGTTTCACCGTTTCATGGAAACGGCGAACCGCTCTAGCTCTTTGTTTTGACGCAATTCCGGACGGAAAACCGCACACACTTTTCCTGGAATTGCTCTAAGACGCGCCTGGCAATGCGCTCTTTGCCGATATGTCGAAGAAATCGAGCAGGATCGCCAGCGCGACGCCACAGGCCGCGAAAATGAGGCCGGCGAGGAATATCCGACCGGCACGGTCATGAATGCTTCGCTGCAGGGATTTGATGTCGAGCAGAATGGCCAGCGCCCGGATCTGCAGCGCAATGCCGACCAGGATCGGCAGGACGGCAATCAGATGGTAGGTCTGCCATGGGATGGGGTTGGCCGCCCAATGGGTGATGAAGCCTAGCGAGAACGCCAGCAGGATGCCGACGATTGTGATGGTGCCGTTGCGGAAAACCGGTTCGACCCGTTCTTCCTTGGGATCCTGATTGTTCAAGCGACCCTCCCCTCGATTGCCGTCAAAGCCAGACTAAACGCTTGCAAAATCGCTGTACATCGTTGGTTGCCCAGCAAGGCAGGCCGGCCATACCAGGACGGACGCCGGACTTGACCGGTCTTGCCGCGGCGTCGGAATGCATGCCAAAGGGCACGGATGCGGAAAACACTTTACCTCCTATCCGCCGCTTCCCTTTGCGGATGCGTGGCGGCGGCACCGCCGGTCGAGCCCATCGCCAGCCCCAGCAGCAACCCGCTAGTCGATCCCGTCCCGATCTCGCTGGCTCTGGAGGAGATCATCACCGCCGGCGTCCGCCAGCACCTGAAGGACCCCATCGCTGCCAGATTCGGAACGATGCTCGCCGGAGAACGTACGTTGAACGGCCGCCACGAAGTGGTGGCGTGCGGCTATGTCGACGACAAGGGCTCTCCCGGCGGCAGCGAGCCATTCATCGGCAAGATCTATCCCGATGCCGGAAACAGCTTTGAACTCGTTGCGATAAATGACGTTTCAGTCATCGGCGCCTGCAAGGCGGCGGGATTGGCAATGCCGGAGCTGAAGCCCAATTCCTGAATTGCTGGAGGCCGAAACGTCGTTCGCTTCACATCAAGCCAATCAGGCGGTTGCTCAACGCAAGAAAAGGGGCTGCGGGCAGCCCCTCTTTCCAGCCGTTTGTTCAGCTCCCTCCTAGAGCCTGCAATAGCGCGGGCCGTCGTAGCTCATATAGGTGTCGGTGCGCTCGTCGTAGCTGGCGTAGCGGGCGTAGCAGCGGCGGACGTGGATCGAGTCGTAGCCATCGTCCTCGACATAGACGCTGCGGGGCTGCTGCTGGGCAAGCAGGCTGCCGAGAACGAAACCGCCGACGCCGGCGGCGATGCCGATGCCGAGCTCGCGGCGGTGATGATGGTCGTGGGCGGCCGAAGGCTGGACGGTGCCGACGAGCGAGCCGGCGGCGACGGTGGCGGCGATGAGGCCGGAAACGATGGTGCGCATGAACATGACGATCTCCTGTTTCGGTGGAGAGGCGAACCATCCGCCTCTTGATCGTCTGTCGCTGCGGCCCGGAAAAAGGTTCGAAGTATTTTTGCGATTTTTTTCGCCGGGACTGAGCGAATAGGGAGTAGCGAATAGCGAGTAGGGAAAGCGGGGATATGCTGAATGCAAATCCCCTATTCGCTATTCACTATTCGCTACTCGCTCTCTTTCACCCCATCCCCGTGACATGCCTCAGCCAGAAGGCCAGCACGATGAAGCCGATAAAGGTGGCGACGCCGGTCCAGTCGATGTTGGCCTTCTTCAGATCGCTGATGACCTTCACCAGCAGAAGCCAGGTCACGACGATGAGCGGCAGGATGATGACGAATCTGATCATGCGGCACCCGTTCGATGCGATTGCACCCGAGAACGATGTAGGAAGCGGCGCAGCGTTTTTCAGCATGCCGACCAAGCCACGGCGTCCATTGGCAACCCAAAACGGAGTTTTGTCTTTACTGGCGCACCAAATGTGCTACCGGAGCGCCGTGCCCTTGTAGCTCAGCTGGTAGAGCAGCGGTTTTGTAAACCGAAGGTCGCGGGTTCGATCCCTGCCGGGGGCACCATCCTGTAGCGGAGACGCCCGCAATGCCCTTCGAACAAACGCTGTTCGCGAGCGCACGCGGCTGAGCACGCCGGTTATGATCGCTAGTGGCGTGACGCAGACGCGGGGAAGCATGTCGCGAACCCTGATCATCGTTGGTCTCTGTTTGCTTGCCGTAGGTCTGCTATGGCCTTGGGTGGGCCGGATCGGCCTTGGCCGGCTACCGGGCGATATCGTGATCGAGCGCGAGAACTTCAGGCTCTACGTTCCCATCACCACGGGAATACTGATCAGCGTCGTGGTCTCGGCGATCCTGTGGCTGATCAACCGTTAGGGGCGCTTCGGCGGCAGCGATTTCGCTTCACACCCCAATCGCCACCACCAGCACCCTGTTCTGCCTTCGTATCGCAGCGCGCAGCTCCGGTATCTTCGCCTCGTCGCGTTTGACGAACTCGATGAACATCATGTTCATGTTGTTGAAGATCAGCTCGCCCACCGCCGGTCCGTCGATGTCGGCGCGAACAAGGCCGAGTTCCTGGAGGCGGACTATCAGCGCGCTAATCTGCCTTGTCAGTTCCCGGTCGAGGGCGGTGTAGGCCTGGCCGAAGGGGCTGTCAGGCAGTTGTGTCGAGATCGCCATCGCCTGACGCCACATCTCTTTGCTCAGATAGTTCAGCGAGTGCTCGATATAGATGCCGATCAAAGTGTCGAGCGCGTCGCCGACATTGGCGGGCGGGCTGGCCACCACCCCTCGCCCGGCGTTCAGCACCTCGTTGACTTCCATCGACACGATGGCGCCGAGGATGTCGCCCTTGTTCTGGTAGTAATTGTAGATCGTGCCGATCGAGACCTCGGCTTGCGCTGCGATCGCTTCGATCTTGGCGCCTTCGTAGCCGGCCTCGCGGAACAGCTCAGTCGCCGCATCGATGATGCGCCTGTGCCGGTCCGCCTTCTGCCGTTCGCGCAATCCGCTCATATCGGCCTCTCTGCCACAAAATCATAATTGACTCAATTTTAGAATTGGTTCAACTTTTCTTCCAACAAGCCAGCAAGGCAGGGAGAACACTCGATGACCATCACCGCCCGGACTCCGCTTTCCACCCTGAAGTCTCATCTCGCAGCCGCCAGCGCGACAGCCGCGTTGTTGCTCGCAGCCAGTGCCGCCCAGGCCGCCGATCTCAACGCGCTGATCTGGTGCGATCATTCCGATCCGGCACTGCTGCAGCCCTTCGAGGAAGCCAACAACGTCAAGGTCAACGTCAAGGAATTCGAAGGCACCGGCGCGGGGCTGGCCATCGTCGACCAGTCGCAGCCGGGCGACTGGGACGTGATGGTGATCGATTCCATCGACGTGCCGCGCGGCGTCGAGAAGGGGCTGTTCGAGCCGCTACCCGAAGACAAGCTGCCCTTCGCCGACCTCTTCCCGGAAGTGACGATGGACAAGTCGACCGTCGTCGACGGCAAGCGATACGGCATCACCGAAAAGTTCGGCTACAATACGATCGGCTTCAACAAGACCAAGGTGGATCCGGCCGACATGCAGTCGCTGGCCTCGCTCACCAGCGACAAATACAAGGGCAAGATCGCGATCTACGACTATTACCTGCCGGTGATCGGCATGGCCGCTCTGGCCATCGGCAAGAAGACCGCCGACCTCACCGAGGCCGATCTGCCTGCCCTCAAGGCTGAACTGCTCAAGATGAAGGCCAACGCCAAGCTGGTCGGCGAGGTCACAGCCAGCCAGACGGCTCTTGCCACCGGCGAGGTGGATATCTTAGTCGGCGGCGGCGAATGGGTGACGGCGGGGCTCGCCAAGGAGAACCCCGCGCTCGACTTCTCGATCCCGAAGGAAGGTGCTGTGCTCTGGTCGCAGTCGCTCGCCATGTTCAAGGATTCCAAGAACAAGGACATGGCGCTGAAATTCATCCAATACATCCTGAGTCCCGAGGGCCAGGCGCGGCTTGCCACCTCTTCCTGCTACTGGGGGATGCCGTCGAACAAGAAGGCGGCGCTGACTGATGATCAGAAGAAGATCCTGCGCTTCGACGAACAGCCCGGCTTCCTCGCCCGCGCCCAGGCCTATCCGGCGCCGAACGCCGATCTCGATAAGAAGATGCAGGATATGTGGACCGAGATGCTGCAGGCGCAGTAAACCGGCCGATGACATCAGCGGGAAACAAGTCGCGCGCCCTGCCCTGGGCGCTGGTCACGCCGGCGCTGGCATGGACATGTGCTTTCTTCGTGCTGCCCTTCATCGCCATGGGGTTTTCCAGCCTGACGGCGCATGACGGCGGCGGCTTCACTCTGGCCAATTACAGCCAGTTCTTCTCCGATCCGTCCTACTGGCGGGCGATGGTGAACTCGCTGGAGGTAACGGCGATCGTCACCGTCATCTCGATCCTGCTTGCCTATCCCTTTGCCTGGATTCTTGCCGAGATGGTGCCGGAACGCTGGCAGCGGCTGGCGCTGATGCTGGCTGTGCTGCCGTTCTGGACCTCCTATGTCGTGCGCTCCTATTCCTGGCTGCTGGTGCTGGCGCAGAACGGCGTCATCAACCGGGCGCTGACCGGCATCGGCATGATCGGCGAGCCGCTGCAGCTTGCGAACACGCGTTTCGCGACCGTCACCGGCTTCGTGCATTTTTTCGTCATGTTGTTGACGCTGACGATCTTCGCCAATCTGAAACAACTCAGCCCGAGCTACCGCAAGGCTGCCGCCGACCTCGGCGCCGGGCCGGTGCGCACCTTCCTGCATGTCGTGCTGCCGCTGACCTTGCCGGGCATCATGGTCGGCGCCTTCCTCACCTTCGTGCTTTGCATCGGCGACTACATCACGCCGCAGATCCTCGGCGGCAACAACGAGCTGGTCATGCCGCAGCTCGTCATGATGCAGATCGGCCGCCGCGGCGATTTTCCGCTGGCTTCGGCGCTGTCGATCATCCTGATGGCCGTCGTCACCATCGCCTATCCCGCCTGCGCGCGCTGGCTGAAGATCGAGCGGGCCTGACCATGCGCGTCGCCGTCCGCCTCGCCGCCTGGGTCTACGCCGTCGCGATCTACGGCTTCATCTTCCTGCCGGTGGTCGTGCTGGTGCTGTTCTCGCTGCAGGCCACGTCCTTCCCGATCCCGCCCTTCACCGGCCCGTCGCTGCGCTGGTACCAGGCGGTGCTGTCGGATGCGCGGCTCACCTCGGCGCTCCTCAATTCGCTGCTGGTGGCTGTGCTCTCCTCGCTCGCTTCGGTCACGCTCGGCTTTCTTTCCGCCTGGGGGTTCGCGCGCTTCATGCTGCCGGGCTCGGCCATCCTGCGCGGCCTGATCACACTGCCGCTGACCGTCAGCTATCTCATCATCGGCATGGGCCTGCTGGTGCTGTTCAACTGGGCCGGTGTGCCGAAATCGCTGCTCGCGGCCGGCATCGGCCATGTCGTGATCAATCTGCCGCTCTGCTTTGCCATCATCTACAGCCAGATGGGCGACCACCAGATCAACATCGAGCGCGCCGCACGCGACCTCGGCGCCGCCGAGTGGAAGGTGCTGCTCATGATCACCGTGCCGGTCATGGCGCCGGCGATCTTCGCCGGCTTCTTCCTGTCGATGACCTTCTCCTGGGATGAGTTCGTCATCTCCTTTCTGCTCACCCGCTTCGAGACGACGCTGCCCGTGGAGATCTGGAACCTGCTGCGTTCCGGCCTCAATCCCAAGACCAATGCCGTCGGCTCGCTGGTCTTTGCCGTCTCCATCGTCCTGGTGGTGCTTTTCGAGCTGACGCTGTTGCGGAGAAAGCCGGCATGAGCGCGCCCTTGGTCGATATCCGCAATGTCTCGCATCGCTTCGGCCAGCTATCGGTGCTGAAGAACGTCTCGCTGGCGATCGAGCCCGGCAGCTACACGATCCTGCTCGGACCATCCGGTTCCGGCAAGACGACGCTGCTTTCGATCCTTGGCGGCTTCGTCACGCCCAGCGAGGGCAAGGTGTTCATCCGTGGTGTGGATTGCACCGCGGTGCCGCCGGCGAAGCGCCCGACGACCACCGTCTTCCAGGACTACGCGCTGTTTCCGCATATGAGCGTCGGCGGCAATGTCGGCTTCGGGCTGCGCATGCAAGGCGTAGACGGCGCGACCCGGGCGGCGAAGGCGCGCGATGCGCTTGCCCTCGTCGGGCTGGCGGCCGCCTTCGGCAAGAAGCCGCATCAGCTCTCCGGCGGCCAGCGGCAGCGTGTAGCGCTGGCCCGCGCGCTGGTCATCGAGCCGGCGGTGCTTTTGCTCGACGAGCCGCTCGGTGCGCTCGATCTCAAATTGCGCCGGCAGATGCAGGACGAGTTGAAGGCGATCCAGAAGCGCGTCGGCACCGCCTTCATCCATGTCACGCACGACCAGGAAGAAGCGATGGCGCTGGCCGACCATTGCGTGGTGATGAATGACGGCCGCATCGAGGACGAAGGCCCGCCCGAGCGCGTCTATGCGCGGCCGGCGACGCGCTTTTCCGCCACTTTCATGGGCGAGAGCACGATCCTTGCCGGCACCGTGGCCGAGGCGAAGAACGGGATCGTCACGGCCAAGACGGCAGTGGGGCCGATTTCACTGCCAGGTGCATCGCCTGCCGGCGCCAAGGTCACGCTCGCCATCAGGCCCGAGCATATCGCCCTCGGCGAAGCGAAAGGCGATGTCGCGCTCGGCACGGCCAAGATCGGCGATCTCGTCTTCCAGGGCAGCTTCAAGCGTGTGCTGGCCATCTCGACGCTGGATCCTGCACTGCAATTTATCGCGAAGGCGCCCGCTTCCGCCACTATTCAGGCAGGCGACACGATCCTGGTTTCATGCAACGTTCAAGACATCATCCTGCTGGCGGACTGATCCATGAGCACGCTTCCGGTCATCGAGGCTCCGGACTGGTACGAAACCATCCGCATGGGCGACGACATCACGCTCATCCATGAGCCGTGGATAAAACCGTTCTTCCGCTGCAACATCTGGCATGTGCGCGGGCGCGACCGCGACCTGTTGTTCGACACCGGCCTTGGCCATTTCAGCCTGAAACGCCATGTGCCGCTGGTGAGCGAGCGCAAGCTTACCTGCGTCGCCAGCCACACGCATTTCGATCATATCGGCTGCCATCACGAATTCCCGGACCGCTGCGTGCATTCGGCCGAAGCGGCAATCCTTGCCGATCCGCGCAATGAATGGACGGTGGCGGACCGCTACGCCAATGAGGAGATGTTCGACGGTGCGCCTGAAGGCTGGGATACGGCGCGCTACCGCATCCTGCCCGCGCCGGCGGGCCGGCTGCTCGAGCTTGGCGACGTGATCGACCTCGGCGACCGCGCCTTCATGGTCATCCACACGCCTGGACACTCGCCCGGTGGGATCGCGCTTTATGAGAAAAAGACCGGCATCCTGCTGTCGGGCGACATAGTTTATGACGGGCCGCTGATCGACGACGTCTATCACTCCGACATCGATGACTATGTCGGGACCCTGCTTTCCATGCGCGAGCTCAACGTCTCGGTCGTGCATGGCGGCCATTTCCCGAGCTTCGGCAAGGTGCGCTACAGGCAACTCATCGACGAATATGTCGCGGGCAAGCGCAAGGCCGGGTGCCACTTGCAGAGCGGCTGAGCGATCAGGGGAAGCGAAGCCTACAGCGCCCTTTGCGGGCAAAGTGTTCCCGTGGCGTCGCCGCAGCGGGAAGCTGTCGGCTGCGGCCGCTGGCTCATCTCTTCGGAATGACGCACCAGCTCGGCGAACATCAGCGCGAAACTTCCCATCATCAGGAAGACTATGATCAGACGCGTTACCGGCAATAGACAGGTCTCTCGACTGGCTAGCCCCCGCCAACCCATCCACTGTCGGCTAACATGATCGATCCGGCTTTACGAGTGTTTAAGCTTCGCCTTAACCATAGCAGCCATCACATTCATGTCGCGGCTGTCACGAAGCGCGATTATCGGGTGTGACCGCCAGCCGGCGCAGCGCCCTTCACAGACGTGGGCGCCGCATGCTACGCCGTCGCCGGCGCGGCCCCGCAGACGGTCGCCCTCCGGGAGCCATGAGCAAAGCCGCCAGCCGTTTCGCCTTCGTTTCTTCCGACACCGACGACGCCCGCGCGGCCTTGGAAAGCCTGTCCGCGCGCTATGGACAGGTGCCTGTCGCGGATGCCGAGATCATCATCGCGCTCGGCGGCGACGGCTTTCTTCTGCAGACGCTGCGCGAGACGATGAGCACGGGCAAGAAGGTCTACGGCATGAACCGTGGCACCATCGGCTTCCTGATGAACGAATATCGCGCCGGCGGCCTCGAGGAACGCATCGCCAACGCCGTCTCCGAGACGATCCGGCCACTGGAAATGGTGGCCGTGACGCATGACGGCGAAACGATTTCGGCGCCGGCCATCAACGAGGTGGCGCTGTGGCGCCAATCCTACCAGACGGCGAAGATCCGCATCACCGTCGACGGCCAGGTGCGGCTGGAGGAGCTGAACTGCGACGGCGTGATGATCGCGACGCCCGCCGGTTCCACTGCCTACAATCTGTCGGCGCATGGGCCGATCCTGCCGCTCGATGCGCCGCTTCTGGCGCTGACGCCGGTCAGTCCTTTCCGGCCGCGCCGCTGGCGCGGGGCGCTGCTGTCCAACAAGGCGACCGTGCGCTTCGACATCCTGGAAGCCGAAAAGCGCCCGGTGAATGCCGCGGCCGATCATACCGAGGTCAAGGCAGTGGCCTCCGTCACCGTGCGGGAATCGCCGACGGCGACGGCAACTTTGCTGTTCGATCCGAACCATTCCTGGAACGAGCGTATCCTTGCCGAGCAGTTCCGCTACTGAGCCGGCGCAAGGATATTGTTTCGATCAATGCATATCGCCCAAAAGCGCGCAGCGGTTTTGGGCGATACGGCGTGATCAAGCAAAGACATAAAGCGCGAAGCCTCAAACCGTTTCAGCGCGACGCGCTTTAAGCATCGCGATTAAGGTTACGGCTTCACAATCGCTGTATTTCGGTCCGTTTCTGTTGACAAATCGAGGGCTTGCGCCTAACTGCAACACCGATCTTGCAGGCGCGCGGCGCCTGCCGCGGCTACTGTGTCGCGATTTTCCCAACCAACAAAGACAACAAACACTTGTCCTCAGACACCACGATCGCTCAAGAAGCGTTGACATTCTCAGACCTCGGCTTGTCGCCGAAGGTTCTCTCCGCCGTCACCGATGCCGGCTACACCACGCCGACGCCGATCCAGGCCGGCGCCATCCCGCATGCGCTGCTCGGCAAGGACGTGCTGGGTATCGCCCAGACCGGCACCGGCAAGACCGCTTCGTTCGTGCTGCCGATGCTGACGCGCCTGGAAAAGGGCCGGGCCCGAGCCCGCATGCCGCGCACGCTGATCCTCGAACCGACCCGTGAGCTCGCCGCGCAGGTCGAGGAAAACTTCATCAAATACGGCAAGAACCACAAGCTCAATATCGCGCTGCTGATCGGAGGCGTCTCCTTCGACGAACAGGACAAGAAGCTCGAGCGCGGCGCCGACGTGCTGATCGCGACGCCCGGCCGCCTGCTCGACCACCGCGAGCGCGGCAAGCTTCTGCTCAACGGCGTCGAGATCCTCGTCATCGACGAGGCCGACCGCATGCTCGACATGGGCTTCATTCCCGATATCGAGCGCATCTGCGAGATGATCCCGTTCACGCGCCAGACGCTGTTCTTCTCGGCGACGATGCCGCCGGAGATCACCAAGCTCACCGAGAAGTTCCTGCACGCGCCGGTGCGCGTCGAGGTTTCGAAGGCCGCCTCCACGGCGACCAGCATCACGCAGCGGCTGGTCAAGTCCGGCTCAAAACCCTGGGAAAAACGCGAGACGCTGCGCGACCTGATCAAGGCCGAAGACGCCGATCTGAAGAACGCCATCATCTTCTGCAACCGCAAGGTCGAGGTGTCGGAGCTGTTCCGCTCGCTGTTGAAGCATGATTTCGATGCCGGCGCGCTGCATGGCGACATGGACCAGCGCGCCCGCATGCAGATGCTCGCCAATTTCCGCGACGGCAAGCTGCGCTACCTCGTTGCCTCGGACGTCGCAGCGCGCGGTCTCGACATTCCCGATGTCAGCCATGTCTTCAATTATGACGTGCCCATCCACGCCGAGGATTACGTCCACCGCATCGGCCGCACCGGCCGCGCCGGACGCGCCGGCAAGTCCTTCACCATCGCGACCCGCTCCGACACCAAATATGTCGACGCCATCGAGAGGCTGATCGGCACCAAGATCGAGTGGCATGACGGCGACCTGTCGACCGTGACCGAGAGCGAGGGCGAGGAGCAGCCGCGCCGCGGCCGCGGCGCCCCGCGTCGCGCCGGCCGCAAGGACGAGGACCGCAAGGATCGGGGCGAGCGCAAGAAGGACCGTCCCGCCAAGCGCGACGAGACGCCCGATGCCGCGCGTGAGGAACAGCCTGTCGCCGAAGTGGCCGACATCGCCGAACGCCGCGCCCGCAAGGACGCGATCCGTTCCGAGAACGAGCGCAAGGGTCCTGGCAGCCGTCACGAGCAGCGCGGCGACGCCCGTCCGCAGCGCGACCGCCCCGGCCGCCATCGTCAGGAAGAAGACGACGCAACCGTCGGCTTCGGCGACGACGTGCCGGCCTTCATGCGGATCGTCGCGAAGGTCTGAAGCCGATATCAGCGTAGCCTGAATTGAAAACGGCCCCACACGGGGCCGTTTCGTTTTTGGCTTCGCCTGGAACAATTCAGCCAAAGGCGATGCCTACATCGGACCCGGCATCATCTTGGTCGGCTTCTCAAGCATCGGGAACTCGGCCTTGCTGCATTTCACGTTCGGGTTCGTTGGGCTGAACATGCCGTTCGGATTGTCCCTGAACAGCCATGCATGCAGGTCGTAATGGACGAACTCCCTCGGAATGAGCGGGTAGTGGCCTTCCATCGGCCCCATGAATTTCTGCCCGAACAGCATCGGCACCTCCTTGGTGTCCGGCGTCAGCGGCACCAGCCATTCCACCCCGACCAGCTTCAAGCCTTTCTTGGTCGGCTCGTAGATCAGG
This sequence comes from Mesorhizobium sp. CA16, assembly GCF_020165175.1. NCBI lineage: Bacteria > Pseudomonadati > Pseudomonadota > Alphaproteobacteria > Hyphomicrobiales > Phyllobacteriaceae > Mesorhizobium > Mesorhizobium sp. CA16. Next base: position 30,878 of record NZ_JAIUHP010000027.1, on the reverse strand, counting down.
ACGTTGGGCTTCATCGGGTCGAGCGGCTTGCCGACGCTCGGAACGTTGACGAAATGGATGCCCATCGCGCCCTTCTGATAGTACATAGCGCCGTCTATCTTCTCGCCGCCATAGTGGATGCAGCCGACGGTCGACAAATAAAGGTCGCGAACAGCGGCGGTGTAATCTTCGTACTTGGCCAGCGATTTCTTCAAGGCTTCGATGTCGGCCTTGTTGGCGTCCTCGGCCCGGGCCGAAGCGAGCCCGAACGATGTGCCGATAAGACATGTCAAAACGAGGACGCCGCAGCGCCCCAAGCGAGCTGTTCTTGTCATGCATTCCTCCCAGATTCTCTTGATCTGGCCGTGCAAGACCGGGGCGGTAGATGTTGATTGCGCGGCCGATTGACCGCCCCATCCCCTCTGGAACAGCAGAATGTTAGTCCTTTCCCTGGTTCTGGAAAAGCATTAATTAGAACAAACTAATGTCCTAAGGCCTTCGAACCCATCTTTGGGCTATTTCAAACAAAAACGGCCCCTTTCGGAGCCGTTTGTCTTGATGGAATTGCGCCTCTGCGCGCCGTTTTCTCAGGTGAGCGGCGACAGCTGGATTTCGACGCGGCGGTTCTGCTCGCGGCCGGCGGCGGTCGCATTGGATGCGATCGGGCGGGTCTTGCCGAAGCCGGTGACGGCGAAGCGGCGCTGATCGACGCCCTGGCCGGACAGGTAGTTTGCGACGGCAAGCGCGCGACGCTGCGACAGGTCGAAATTGTGCTCGTCGCCGCCGGTCGAATCGGTGTGGCCGAACACGTCCACAGTGGTCTGGCGGAATTTCTTCAGCACCAGCGCGACCGAATTCAGCACCGGATAGAAGCCCGGCTTCACCGCGTCCTGGTCGACATTGAAGGTGATGTCGGACGGCATGTTGAGGATGATCTGGTCGCCGCTGCGGGTGACGCTGACGCCGGTGCCCTGCAATTGACGGCGAAGCTCGGCCTCGTTTTGGTCCATCGTCGCGCCGATCGCGCCGCCGGCGAGCGCGCCGATGCCGGCGCCGATCAACGCGTTGCGGCGGTCGTTGCCACCGGCCAGCAGGCCAAGGCTGGCGCCTGCCAGGGCGCCGAGGCCGGCACCGGCCGCCGTGTTGGAGATCTTCTGGTCGCCGGTATACGGATCGGTGGTGGTGCAGGCGCTCACCAATAGAGCCGTCGCCACGGCGACGAGCACAGTCTTCTTCATAAGATTGGTCCCTCTCCAATTCGCGGCCTTTGCGACCGCGCCAAATCAGCCCTTCCGCAGCCTTGTAGCATGAAATGCGGCGAAAAACGGAACGGGAATGCCGCCGGTAAAGTCCGGCGGTGGCTCCCGTGTCGGCTCTACCACAAATTCTTGCCGTCGATGACCACCACCTCGACCTTGTCCAGATCGAAATCATCGAACAGGCGCGAATTGACGCTGATCTTCGGGTTGTCGAAATCCGGCTCTCCGGTCGACCAATCAGGCGTCTCGGTGAAGGTGCCGCAGCCGCAAATGGCGCAGAAACCATGCTTCACCGTCTTTGAGCCCCAGCGATAGAAGGAGACATTCTCCGGCGGGCTCGTCAGCTTGAATTGCGACGGCACATAATAGGCCCATAACGAGCCCCGCTTCGAGCAGAACGAGCATGTGCATTGCGTCACCGTCCGCGGCGCCTCGGCAACCTCGAAGGTTGTCGCTTTGCAGTGACAGCTTCCCCTGATGGTCATGGACTCAACCTCTCCGTTGTCCGCCGCGCCCTTAGTTTCACACAATTCCGGAGGAAAAACCGCTACGCAATTTTCCTGGAATTGCTCGTCCTGGGTGCACGCAATTCCGGACGGAAAACCGCTACGCACTTTTCCTGGAATTGCGCACTTTGGATTCACGCAATTCCGGACGGAAAACCGCTACGCACTTTTCCTGGAATTGCTCGGTGCAAGGCAACATAAAGAAACCGTCCTGACAACCGTCTGTCAGCAAGGTCGGCAGCCTTCTCCTGCCGTGGATCGAGCCCCAGCGCCTCGCCTTCCGCGGCAGGTTCGGAGCCCTAGTAAGAGGGAGGCGGCACGAACAGGCAGATGGTCTTGCCGGCGTCGAGCCCGGCCTGGTGCGCGCACCAATGGTACTCGCCGTCGGGCGAATTCTTGACCCGCTTGTCGGCATAAGCCACCACCTCGCCCGTACCTTTTATGACGTAGCCCTCGGGCCGCTCGCTAATCGATGACTGCGGCACCTCCTTGCAATCGTAGTTGGCACAACAGGCAAAGGGATATTTCCAGCCTTGCGGCATGGCAGCCGTGGGCTGGGCATCGTGCGCAGCAGCCGGCGGCGCCAGCGCCGCGATCGCTCCAACGGCGAACAGGGAGAACAAAAGTCGGCCAGCCGGTCGAACGGCTTGGGCCGATCTTGATATGGCAGCAGACATCGAAGCGTTCCTTTCGAGCATCAAGCGTTTTCGCTTGCCCGTTCCCGGAACGTGTCTTCCCAGTGGCCGGATCGTCGGTCGCAGATATGCCGCATCCGGCCATAAATGCTTTTTACCCAGCCCGAAGGCTGGGCTGATTCCCTGGCTGGCGCAAGCATCCGCTTGCAACGGCAATGCCGCGTTTCACGCCAACCTCTGCTATCCAGAATCGTGCGTCGGCTTGGTTAATGAGCGGTTAGCCGCGCGGATCTGGTGCCCGACAACGAGATTCGGCTCAAGCTGGTTCCAGACGTTCAGTCGGGAACATGCTCATCATACTGCGGCAGGTCGTCGGCGATTGTGAACCACTTCGCCTTGGACCCGACAAAAATGTGCGCGCTCGGCCGTATCGTCGGCTCGTCGACCAGCGTGCCCATGGCGACATGCACGTAGGCGCCGTCGCGGACCAATGAATAGAGGAGCGAGCCGCATCGCCCGCAATGCGCGTCGTGGCCGTTCAAGTCGCCGAAGATCAGCAGCCCGCCCTCGCCCGCGATGAGACGGAACTTGTCGCGCTCGATGCCGGCGAACGGCTTGAACGCGGAGCCTGTCGTGCGCCGGCAGTTCGAGCAATGGCAGTTCGCCGCATAAACGAATTCGTCCGCAACCTCATAGTGGACGGCGCCGCAGAAGCATTTTCCCGCAAGTACCGTAGACACCGGCTTCCTCCGCTCCTGCAACGGGTGCGTACTAGTCGAGGTCCGCCACCGCTTCGCCTGCGCCGCCCTCGATGCGATGCGAGAGCGAGGCTTCCATGAATTCGTCAAGGTCGCCGTCGAGCACGCTCGAAGGCGAGGTGCTTTCGACGCCGGTGCGCAGATCCTTCACAAGCTGGTAGGGCTGCAGCACGTAGGAGCGGATCTGGTGGCCCCAGCCGATATCGCTCTTCGACGCCTCGGTGGCATTGGCGACCGCCTCGCGCTTCTTCAGCTCTTCCTCGTAAAGCCGCGAGCGCAGCATTTCCCAAGCCTTGGCGCGGTTCTTGTGCTGCGAGCGCTCGGCCTGGCAGGCGACCGCTATGCCGGTCGCCAGATGGGTGATGCGCACCGCCGAGTCGGTGGTGTTGACGTGCTGGCCGCCCGAACCCGAGGAACGATAGGTGTCGATGCGCACGTCGGATTCGGAAACATTGATCTCGATCGAGTCGTCGATAACCGGATAGACCCAGACGCTGGCGAAGGAGGTGTGGCGCCGCGCGTTGCTGTCATAGGGCGAAATGCGCACCAGGCGATGGACGCCGGACTCCGTCTTAAGCCAGCCATAGGCGTTGTGGCCCTTGATCATCACGGTGGCGGATTTGATGCCCGCTTCTTCGCCGTCATGGACTTCCAGCACCTCGACCTTAAAGCGGCGGCGCTCGGCCCAGCGCGTGTACATGCGCAGCAGCATCGAGGCCCAGTCCTGGCTCTCGGTGCCGCCGGCGCCGGCATGGATTTCGAGATAGGTGTCGTTGGCGTCGGCCTCGCCCGACAGCAGCGTTTCGACCTGGCGCGCCTTCGCCTCGCCCTGCATCGAACGCAGCGCCGCCTCCGCTTCCGCGATGATGCCGTCGTCGCCCTCTTCCTCGCCGAGCTCAATCAGCCCGATGTTGTCTTCCAGCGCCTGCGTCATCCCCTTGACGGCAGCGATGCCGTCCTCGAGCTCCTGGCGCTCCCGCATCAGCTTCTGCGCTTCGATGGGATCATTCCAGAGGCTGGACTCCTCGGCGCGCGAATTCAGGTATTCAAGCCGCTTTACAGCCTGATCCCAGTCAAAGATGCCTCCTCAGCAGGGTTATCGCCTGCCTGATCTCGTCGACGATGTTGAGCGTTTCCGCGCGCATGGCTCTTGGTTCGGTCCTGTTCTTTTCGGTCTTTTCGGAATAGGCGCGATACATAGGCACGGCATCGCTGCCTGTAAAGCGAAATGGGCCGGCACCCCCTGCCGGCCCATTGCGAAAATCCGGCAAGGTCAGTAGAGACCGCCGCCGCCGTCCTGGATGGCCTGGTTGGCCTGCGGCGACAGCGCTCCGCCCGAACCGTTCGAGCCATCCGCGCCCATGCCGATCACCCAGTAGCTGTCAGCCGGACCGGTGCCAGGCTTGAAAGCCTCGATGATGGTGTTCGGATCGCCTTCGGCGGCGCGCATGCCGGTCTTGCGGTTGATTGCGATCAGCTTCATGCCGTCGGGAACCTGGAAGTCGGTGTTCGGCTTGCCGTCGAGCGCAACGCGCATGAAATCCTTGAAGATCGGGGCCGCCAAGCCGCCGCCGGTGGCGCCGTGGCCAAGGCCGCGCGGCGTGTCGTAGCCCATATAGAGGCCGACAACGAGGTTCGGGGTGAAGCCGATGAACCAGGCGTCCTTCTCGTCATTGGTCGTGCCGGTCTTGCCGGCGATGTGGCGGCCGAGCTCGCCGATGGTGGCGCCGGTGCCGCGCTGCACGACGCCCTCCATCATCGAGGTGATCTGGTATGCCGTCATCGGGTCGAGCACCTGCTCGGAATTGTCGACCAGCTCCGGCTCGGTCTGGCTCATCCACTCAGTGGCATTGCAGCCTTCGCAGCCGCGCTCGTCCTGCTTGAACACCGTCTTGCCGTAACGGTCCTGGATGCGGTCGATCAGCGAGGGTTTGATCGATTTGCCGCCATTGGCCATGATCGAATAGGCCGACACCATGCGCATGACGGTTGTCTCGCCCGAGCCCAGCGCCATCGGCAGATAGGGCGCCAGATGATCGTAGACGCCGAAGCGCTCGGCATATTCCACGACCAGCTTCATGCCCATGTCGTTGGCCAGTCGCACGGTCATCAGATTGCGCGACTTTTCGATGCCCGAGCGCAAGGTGGCCGGGCCCGCGACCGTGCCGTCATAGTTCTTCGGCGTCCAGGTGGTGTTGCCGCTCTGGATGGTGATCGGGCCGTCCATGATCACCGAAGCCGGCGTGTAGCCATTGTCGAGCGCCGCCGAATAGACGATCGGCTTGAACGAGGAACCGGGCTGGCGCATCGCCTGTGTGGCGCGGTTGAATTCCGACTGCGCGTAAGAGAAGCCGCCGACCATGGCCAGCACGCGGCCGGTATGCGGATCCATGGCGACGAGGCCGCCTTCGACCTCCGGCACCTGGCGCAGCATGTAGGTGTTGTCGGAGCCGTCGTTCTTCTGCACGAAGATCACGTCGCCGGGCTCCAGCACTTCCGCCGGAGACTTCGCCCTGACGGACTTGCCGTTGACGAAGTGGCGCATGGCGAAGCCCATGTCCTCCTTGCTGACGGTGCCCTGGACGCGCTCCTTGACCAGATCGCCGGAAATCTGCCGCGTCGGCTGGATGCCGATGGTCAGCCCGGTTGCCGAACTGTCGAGGACGACGGCCAGCGTCCATTCCGGAACATCCTCGAGCCCCTTCACGTTGCCGAGCGGCACGCCCCAGTCGCCGGTGACGTCGATATGCGTCACCGGACCGCGATAGCCGCGCAGCATGTCGTATTTGAGCAGGCCGTTCTGCATCGCTTTGCGGGCGATAAGCTGGACATTCGGATCGAGCGTGGTGCGCACCGACAGGCCGCCCTCGTAAAGCGCATTCTCACCGTAGCGCGCGATGATCTGGCGGCGGACTTCCTCGGTGAAGTACTCGCCGGCAAAGAGGTAGGAACCGTTGCGGCGCGGCGTCACGCCGAGCGGTTCGGCCTTGGCCTTGTCGCCCTCCTCGCGGGTGACGTAGCCATTCTCGACCATCTGGTCGATGACCCAGTTGCGGCGCTCCAGGGCACGGTCGGCGTGCTTGAAGGGGTGATAGTTGTTCGGGCCCTTCGGCAATGAGGCGAGATAAGCGGCTTCCGCGACTGTCAGCTCGTTGACGGACTTGTCGAAATAGGTGAGCGCGGCGCCCGCGACGCCATAGGCGCCAAAGCCGAAGAAGATTTCGTTGAGATAGAGCTCGAGGATGCGGTCCTTCGAATAGGCCTGCTCGATGCGGAAGGCCAGGATCATCTCCTTGATCTTGCGCTCATAGGTCTGATCAGAAGAGAGCAGGAAGTTCTTCGCCACCTGCTGGGTGATCGTCGAGGCGCCGACCTGGCGCCGGCCGGAACCTAAATTCTGCAGGTTGACGACGATGGCGCGGCCAAGGCCGGTGATGTCGATGCCGGGATGGTTGTAGAAGTTCTTGTCCTCGGCCGACATGAAGGCGGCCTTGACGCGGTCCGGGATGGCCTGGATCGGCAGATAGAGACGCCGCTCGCGCGCATATTCAGCCATCAGCGCGCCGTCGGAGGCATGGATGCGCGTCGTCACCGGCGGTTCGTATTTGGCCAGAACCTCGTAGTCGGGCAGGTCCTTGGTCAGATGGCTGATATAGATGGCAAGACCGGCCGCCACCAGCAGCGCCAGCGTCGTGCCGATGCCAAAGAAATAGCCGATGAGACGAATCATGCCCGCTCCAGTCCGAGGTTCGGGAATTTCCTAAACGAAGCCGACAGTCGCGCAAGCTTCCCGGGGCGGTCCCAATCCGCAATCGAAAAACCCATGTAGCGGCCATGTGGACAAAATACGGCAGCGCGAAATTTGAGGACTCGGTTGCCGAATAATAACGCCGGGTGTTGTCGTCATGCAACGCTGCTTGCGGTTGCAGACGCCCGGCGGTTGCGGGCAGGTTCCGGCGGGTCAGCCGCCCGTCGCGGTTCCGGCCTTGGCGGCGGCAAACAGGGCAACCGCGTTGGTTATGCTTTGCGCCGCCTTGCCGCGCCAGTCGGCGTTCAGCAGTTGCGCCTCGTCCTTGTTATTGGAGAGGTAGCCGAGCTCGACCAGGACGGACGGCACGTCGGGGGCCTTGAGCACCCTGAAGCCGGCCGAGCGCTGCGGATTGTTGATCATGCCGACGCTGGTCGACAGCTGACCGACCAGCGTGTGGGCGAAGCTCATCGAGAAACCATGGGTCTCACGGCGGATCAGGTCGATCAGAATGTCAGTAACTTCCTTGTTGTCGTCCTCGATCTTCATTCCGGCGAACTGGTCGGACAGGTTCTCGCGATCGGCGAGCGCCTGGGCTTCCGGGTCGGAAGCCTTGTCCGAAAGCGTGTAGACCGTGGCACCGCGAAGACCTTTGACGGCGATCGTATCGGCATGGACGGAGATCAAAAGATCAGCCTCGTGCTGGCGCGCGATGCGCACGCGTTCGTCGAGCGCCAGGTACACGTCGTTGTCCCGTGTCATGTAGACATCGTATTTGCCGACCGCGGCGAGCTTGTCGCGCAGTTCCTTGGCAAAAGCGAGCGTGACGTCCTTCTCGACCGTGCCGGCGGAGCTTTCTGCGCCGCCATCGACGCCGCCATGGCCCGGATCGATAACCACCGTGAAGCGATGGCCGGGCGCCGAGACCGGTCCGGTGCCGACCCGTTCGCCCTTTTCGGTCGAAACCGTCGAACCGGTAGTCAGCGACTGGTTGGCGAGAGCTTCGTCGAACTCCCGCTCGGAGGCAGCCGACATATCGATGGCGATGCGGTAGCCGCTGCTGTCGTCATTCTTGAGCACGTCGAGCTTGTCGACGACGAAAGGGCCCTTGCCGGTGAGGATCAGGCGCGAGCCATGTCCCTGATCGCCGTAGCGAACGGCCCGTACAAGGCCGCGCGGCTTCACATCCTTGGCGTCGAGCGCGAATCGCGTGCGCGGCAGATCGACGACCAGGCGATTGGGACCGCGCAGCAGGAACCATTTGACGTCCGGCTCGTGGTCGAAATTCACCACGATACGCATTTTGGTGGCGTCGCCGGCCATCTTGTAGCCAGTCGCGCCAAGCAGGGTTTCGGCGTGCGCGGCGGCGACGAAACAGGACAGGACCGCCAGCAGCAAGCCAGTCCACGTCACGCGCAGGAGATGCCCGGCGACCCCACCTCTCTTGTCTGCGGCGCCCGCCGATCCCATCTCTTGTCCGTCGCTCCCGGTTTGACGCATTGCGCCCGGTCTTCTCGCAGAATGCCTGTCAGGCCGCCAACTCGATTAACGATTGGTATTCAGAGAAGGTTAACCAAGCCTTTCATAGAGCGGGACGAAGGCGCCTTCCCCAGGGGAAGCGCTTTTTGCCGGCATCCGAAATCGGGGTTGCCTTCCATCCCGCCAAATCATAAAAGCGACATTGGATCACTGCAATCCTGGAACCGCTCGCCTCAGCAGTTTCCTGCCAAAGGCTGGATGCAAAGGCGGCTCCTTTACCCTTCCAGGCTCAGGTGGTCGCGACGATTTTCGCAGGCGTGCCCTCGTGGCGGGGGAATCGCTTGCGTGAGGAAAACGGCCGGGTTTGCCCCGCGCCGGCTCTTTGTGAGCAAACAAGCTGGTCCGGCTTAGCCCGGGCTTTGGTTCAAAAGGTTCTGCCGGGTGCCGATGGCTTCAAGCGCAATCATGGAAAGGTCCGCATCAAACCGCGCCGTAATGGCTGCGGGCGGCACCGCCATTGCGCTCAAGCGGCGGCCGGCGGACATTCAATTATCCGGCATGCACACAGATACAGGCGCACAGCGGCGGGCATTGCCACGCCAGCTGCCGCCGTCGGCTGCCGGCAGGAAACAAAATAATGCCCAACAAGATGCTGATAGACGCCTCCCACCCGGAGGAAACACGCGTTGTTGTCGTTCGCGGTAACCGCATCGAAGAATTCGACTTTGAATCCCAGGACAAAAAGCAGCTCAAAGGAAACATCTACCTCGCCCGCGTAACCCGCGTCGAACCGTCCCTCCAGGCGGCCTTTGTCGAATATGGCGGCAACCGTCACGGTTTTCTCGCCTTTAGCGAAATTCATCCCGATTATTACCAGATCCCGGTCGCCGACCGTCAGGCTCTGCTGCGCGCCGAGGCGCAGGAGGCCGAGGACGAAGACGACGAGGAAGCCGAGAACGGCGAAGAGCAGCAGGCGCGCGACCGCGGCGGCCGGCGCAACCGCCGGCGCGGCGGCAAGAACCGCGACCGCGGCGAGCACAAGCACGCTTCCTCGGAGAACGAGGAAAGCCCGGTCGAAGCAATAGCCGTTGACGAAACCGCCGCTGCGGTTGTCAAGGGCGAGGAAGCCGCCGGCGAGACCGCCGCTACCCCGGCAGAAAATGCCGGAACAGCCTCCGCGGCCGTCGAGGCCGTATCGGAAGCGGCTGAAGGACCCGCCGCCGAGGCTGGCGGAGATTACGCCACGGACAACGACAATGGCAAGCCTTCCGAAGGCGGTCCTACTTCGATTGCCGCGAGCATCGATGCCGACGTGATTTCCGAGGCGATGCCGCAGGCGGATCAGCAGAGCGGCGAAGCCGCCGCCAGCGACGATGATCGCGGCATGCTGGAGGACGTCTCGGCCTCGCATTCGGACGAGCACGAGGTCGAATCGGTCGGCGCCGAGGACGCGCTCGAGGAAATCCGCAACCGCCGCAAGCCGGTGCGTCGCCAGTACAAGATCCAGGAAGTCATCAAGCGCCGGCAGATCCTTTTGGTGCAGGTGGTCAAGGAAGAGCGCGGCAACAAGGGCGCGGCGCTCACCACCTATCTGTCGCTTGCCGGCCGCTATTCGGTGCTGATGCCGAACACGGCGCGCGGCGGCGGCATCTCGCGCAAGATCACCAACGCCCAGGACCGCAAGCGGCTGAAGGAGGTCGTGGCCGATCTCGACGTGCCGCAGGGCATGGGCGTCATCCTGCGCACTGCCGGCGAGAGCCGCACCAAGGCCGAGATCAAGCGCGACTACGAATATCTGATGCGGCTTTGGGAAAACGTCCGCAACCTGACGCTGCAGTCCTCGGCCCCAGCCCTGGTCTATGAGGAAGGCAGCCTGATCAAGCGCTCGGTGCGCGACCTCTACAACAAGGACATCGACGAGATCCTTGTCTCCGGCGAAGACGGCTACCGCGAGGCCAAGGATTTCATGCGCATGCTGATGCCGAGCCACGCCAAGGTGGTTCAGCCATTCCGCGACACCACGCCGATCTTCGTGCGCAACGGCATCGAAGCGCAGCTCGACCGCATGCTGCAGCCGCAGGTGACGCTGAAGAGCGGCGGCTACATCATCATCAACCAGACCGAGGCGCTGGTTGCGATCGACGTCAACTCCGGCCGCTCCACCAAGGAGCATTCGATCGAGGAGACCGCGCTCCACACCAATCTGGAAGCGGCAGAGGAAGTCGCGCGGCAGTTGCGGTTGCGCGACCTTGCCGGCCTGATCGTCATCGACTTCATCGATATGGAGGAGAACCGCAACAACCGCTCCGTCGAGAAGCGGCTGAAGGACCACCTCAAGAACGACCGCGCCCGTATCCAGGTAGGCCGCATCTCACACTTCGGCCTGATGGAAATGTCGCGCCAGCGCATCCGCGCCAGCGTGCTGGAATCGACCATGAAGCCTTGTCCGCATTGCGGCGGCACGGGCCATGTGCGCTCCGATTCCTCCGTGGCGCTGATGGTCGTGCGGGCGATCGAGGAATTCCTGCTCAAGGATTCGCGCAGCCACATCATCGTGCGCACGCCGTCGGCGACCGCGCTCTATGTGCTCAACCACAAGCGCGCCAACCTGGTGGAACTCGAAGCCCGCTTCGGCCTGACCATCACGATCGAGGCTGACGAGACGCTCGGCACCCAGCACTACGCGATCTTCCGCGGCGCCATTGCCGAGAAGCCGGAAGGCTTCGTCGAGGTGCGCAGCCTGCCGGCCTATGTCGAGCCGGAAGAGCCCGAGGACGAGATCGTCGTCGAGGAAGCGGAGGAGGAAGTCTCGGTCCAGCCCGAACAGCCGCGCCACGCGCAGCAGGGCCAGCACCAGCAGCGGTCCGAGGATGGCGAAGGCCGTGACCGCAAACGGCGCAAGCGCCGGCGGCGGCGCGGCGGCAGGGATCGCGACCGCGAGCACAATGGTGACGTCGCGGCGGCGCCGATGGAAGCCGGCGAAACCGATGACGACGAGACGACGAACGAGGCCGTCGAGGAGGCAACCGCCGGCGGTGAAGCTGTAGCGGCCACTGCCGACGACGGTTCCGGAAAGAAGCGCCGGCGCGGGAAGCGCGGCGGTAAGCGCAACCGACGTGACGACGAGGCTTCGGAGGCCGTTGGCAGCGAAACCGTGGGCGACATCGAGGGTGAGCCGGTTGAAGGCCAGGATGCCGTAAGCGAGCCGGCGATGGCCGCTCCTGCCGAGGAACCTGCTGCTCCCGCCGCGGCTAATGACGATGCCGAGGCGGTCGAAAAGCCGAAGAAGCCCCGCCGTTCGAGGGCTAAGAAGGTGGCTGAGGAAGCCGCGGCGGAGACGGTATCGGAGCCTGTGGCCGAGGCTCAGGTCGCGCCCCCGGCTGTCCAGCCCGAGCCGGAGCCGGCCGCTGCCGCTCCCGCGGCCACCGAGGCGGAGCCTGCCACCAACGCCCATCCGACGCGGCGCAAGCCACAGTCAGTCGACGCGCCGGTTGTTCCCGTGGTGTCTTCGAACGTCTCCGACGAGGCCAAGGCCGAAGACAAGCCGAAGCGCGCCGGCTGGTGGCAGCGCAAGGGTTTTTTCTAAGCTCTTCATATCGTTAGGCTGATCTTTTGAAACAATCCCGCGCCCCATCTGGCGCGGGATTTTTCATTTCGCCGACTGCCTTTTCAGCGCAGCTCCGGGTGGCAACCGCCAGCGCTTTGCTGTTTTACGGCGCGAAGATCGACCAGTTCATCATCCGGGCGAGCTTCTCCAGCGCGATGGAGCCGAGCTTGGAGTTGCCGTTCTCGTTGAGGCCGGGCGACCACACCGCCAGCGAAGCAACCCCTGGCACGATGCCGAGAATGCCGCCGCCGACACCGCTTTTGCCGGGGATGCCGACGCGGAAGGCAAAATCGCCCGAACCGTCATAGTGGCCGCAGGTCAGCATCAGCGCGCCGATGCGGCGTGCCCGTTCGGCCGAGACGACCGAATGCCCGGTCGCCGGGTTCCTGCCGCCATTGGCTAGAAACCGGCCGGCCATGGCGAGCTGACGGCAGCTCATGGCAACCGCGCAATGGTGGAAATAGACACCCAGCGCGAGCTCGGGAGCATGATGGAGATTGCCGAAGGATTTCATGTAGTTGGCCAGGGCAAAGTTGCGGTGGCCGGTGGCGCGCTCGGATGCCGCCACCTCGCGATCGATGATGATCGTCTCGTCATCGGCGAGGAACTGGATGAAACGCAGGATTTCGCCGATCGCCTCGCGCGGCTGATGGCCGGCGAGCAGGACGTCGGAGACGACGATGGCGCCGGCATTGATGAAGGGATTGCGCGGGATGCCGTTCTCATGCTCGAGCTGGACGATCGAGTTGAACGGGTTGCCGGATGGCTCGCGGCCGACGCGATGCCATAACGCATCGCCGACCTTGCCCAGCGCCAGCGTGAGCGTGAAGACTTTCGAGACGCTCTGGATCGAAAAGGGCTGATCGGCATCGCCGGCCAGCATGACGCGGCCGTCATTGGTCACGGCGGCAATGCCGAATTTCTTCGGATCGACCTTGCCCAACTGCGGGATATAGCTCGCCACCTCGCCGCGATCGGTGCGCTCCGCCATTTCGGCGGCCACTTCCGCCAGTGCTTGCTCGAGTTCCGGCATGGCGGTTATTTCAGCCAGCGTTCGATGCGCGCCAGCGCCTCGACCATGTCGTCATGGCTGCCGGCATAGGAAAAGCGCATGGTGCGATGTCCCTGCAGCGGGTCGAAATCGCGGCCGGGCGTTGCCGCGACATGCGCCTCAGCCAGCATCTTGCGCGCAAAGGCCATGCTGTCGTTGGTGTGGCGAGTGACATCGCAGAACGCATAGAAGGCGCCATCCATCGGCGCGGCGAGCGCAAAGCCGAGTTCCGGCAGGCGCTTCATCAGAAGGTCGCGGTTCCAGGCGTAGCGCGCCTTCACCTTTTCCAGTTCCTGCGTTGCCTTGAATGCCTCGATCGCCGCGACCTGCGACAGTTCAGGCGGCGAGATATAGAGGCTCTGGGCAACACGCTCGACCGGCCGCACAAGCTCTTCCGGCAGCACCATCCAGCCGATCCGCCAGCCGGTCATGCAATAGTATTTCGAGAAGGAATTGATCGCGGTCACGCCGGGGCCGTGCGCCAGGGCGGTGACATCCGGCGCCGCGTAGGCCAGCCTGTGATAGATCTCGTCGGAGATCACGGCGATGCCGAGCTCCTCGGCGGTTTTCACCAGCGCGGCAAGCTCATCGGCCGGAATCACCGCGCCGGTCGGATTGGCGGGACTGGCGAACAGCACGCCCTTCAGCGGCTTCCCGCGATGCGCGGCCTTGAGGTGCTCGGCATGCAGGTAGGCATCCGAGCCGAGCTCTATCTCGACGATCTCGATGCCGAGCGCGGCCATGATGTTGCGGTAGGCGGGATAGCCGGGCGCGGCGATGGCGACACGGTCGCCCGGATCGAACATGGCCAGGAAAGCCAGGTTGAAGGCGGCCGACGAGCCGGTCGTGACGGCAATGCGCGATGGCGCGACGTCGATACCGTAGTGCTCGCCGTAATGCCCCGCGATCGCCTTGCGCAGATCGGCCAAGCCCAAAGCGTCGGTGTAGCCGATGCGGCCATGCCGCAGAGCCGCGGCCGCCGCCTCGCGGACCCCGGCCGGCGCGGGATTCGACGGCTGGCCGACCGCCATCGACACCACGGGCACGCCGGTAGCCTTCAGCCGGTTGGCTTCGGCCAGGATGTCCATGGCGTGGAACGGCTCGACTTCCCCGCGGCGCGAAAGCGAAACGACCATCTGACCTCTTCCAACTGCTCTATTTGGGCGAATTCTGGACGCAAGCTAGAGCAGACTTGCCCTAACTGCCCTAGTTGCGGGACAGCGCCGCACAAATGCCCGATTGATGTGGGGATCACAAGCGCGCAGGAAGTTGCCGGCGCCGACTTTTCATCTTTCGCCCGCTCGTCTACCAGTGGACCTATGTTGAGCCGACCCCGACCGTTAATTGGCAAAGCGACCTCACTCAGCCGAACCGCGCGCGGCTTCGCGACGATTCTGCTGGCCGCCACCGTTGCTTTATCGAGCTCGGTCAGCGCCTTCGCGCAGGGCGTGCCGGTGGTGCGCGACGCCGAGATCGAGGCGCTGGTGCGCGATTATGCCCGGCCGATCTTCAAAGCGGCGGGGCTTGCCAATGACGGCATCGACATCGTTTTGGTCAACGACCAGAGTTTCAACGCCTTCGTCACCGGCCGGCGGCTGTTCATCAACACCGGCGCGCTGGTGACCGCCGAAACGCCGAACGAGATCATCGGCGTTATCGCGCACGAGGCCGGCCATATCGCCGGCGGCCACCAGGAGAAATTGCGCGACCAGCTCGACCGCGCCAAGACCATGGCCATCATCGCCACGCTGCTCGGCGCCGGCGCCATGGTGGCCGGCGCCACCACCAACAGCCGCGGTCTTGCCGGCGCCGGCATGGGGGTGGCCGCCGGCGGCGGCGAGATGGCGCAGCGCTCGATTCTGGCCTATCAGCGCACCGAAGAGATCACCGCCGACCGTTCGGCGATCACCTATCTGAACGCCACCGGCCAGTCCGGCATGGGCATGCTGAAGACCTTCGCCCGCTTCCAGAGCGCGCTCTCGCTCGCCGGCACCCAGGTCGATCCCTACCGGATCAGCCATCCGATGCCGCAGGAGCGCATCGCCAACCTCGAAGTCCTCGTCAAGCAAAGCCCCTTCGTCAACGCTGTCGACTCGCCGGCACTGCAGCAGCGGCACGACATGATGCGCATCAAGATCGCGGCTTATATGCAGGGCCAGGCAGCCGTCGCGCGACTGATGCGCAAGAACCCGACCAGCCTCGCCTCGCGCTATGGCGACGCGCAGCAGACCTATCTTTACGGCAATCCGGGCGCGGCGCTCGCCAAAACGGCGGCGCTGATCAAGGAACAACCGAAGAACCCCTATTTCCACGAACTGCGCGGCGACATCCTGATGAAGGTCAACAAGCCGAAGGACGCGGCGGACGCCTATGCCAAGGCGGCCAGCCTCGATCCCGCGCGCTCCGGCCTGCTGCTGGTTTCGGTCGGCCAGTCGCTGATGGCGGTCGGCACGCCCGATTCGCTGAAAAAGGCTGTCACCCAGCTTAACAACGGCGTCGCGCGGGACAGGGAGAATTCCGAAGCCTATCGTTTTCTGGCGCAGGCATATGGCGAGCTCGGCGACATTCCGGCTGCCGATCTTGCTACCGCCGAGGGTCACTATTATGCGGGCGACTACAAAAACGCTAAGATCTTCGCCATGCGCGCTCAACAGAAATTGAAGCGCGGCGAACCCCGCTGGGTCCGGGCGCAGGATATTATAAACTACACGCCATCGAACAAACTCAAATGAACCTCCCGGGCCCTGGCGGCGACCAAGGCGGACCGGAACCGGCAAAAGGAACGACGATATGAACAAGGCAATCCTGCTTGGCAGCGCCGGCGGTCTGGCGGTGGCGCTCGGCATGCTGGCTTTCGGTTTCATGGCGGGAAACCCGCAGCCCGCGAGGGCCGACACCGTGCAAGTCGCCCAGGTCACGTCTTCCACCGATACCAAGGCCTCCGCCGATACCAAGATCGATCGCAAGGAGGTCGAAGGCATCATCCGCGATTATCTCTTGAAGAATCCAGAAGTTCTGCTCGAGGTGCAGGACGCGCTCGAGGCCAAGCAGAAGGAAGAGCAGCGGCTCGCCGCACTCGGCGTCATCAAGAACTCCAAGGACGAGATCTTCAACTCGACCTTCGACGGCGTCGTCGGCAACCCGAAAGGCAAGGTCACGATCGTCGAGTTCTACGATTACAATTGCGGCTTCTGCAAACGCGCCATCGAGGACATGCAGGCGCTGACCAAGTCCGATCCGGACCTGCGCTTCGTACTCAAGGAGTTCCCGATCCTCAGCCCGGATTCGCAGAAGGCCAGCGTCGTCTCCATGGCGTTCCACCTGATGCATCCGGAGAAGTATCGTGAGTTCCACACCGCGCTGCTCGGCGGCCAGGGTCGCGCCACCGAGGCGACCGCGATCAAAGTGGCGCTTTCGCTCGGCGCCGACGAGGCAGCGCTGCGCGAGAAGATGAAGGACCCGCGCATCGCCGAAACGCTCTCGCGCACCTATGATCTTGCGACGAAACTGTCGATCACCGGCACGCCGTCCTATGTCGTCGGCAACGAGGTGATCTTCGGAGCGCTCGGCCAGCAGGTTCTGGCGGAAAAGATCGAAGAGGCAAAAAGCGCGCTCTAGGCGCGCCCGCGGTGTAAAAGCCGGCCGCTGTGGACAGCGAAAGAACGCACTTGCGCTCTTTTCGCGGGCGGCTATGCCCATTATAGAGGCCCAGTGCGCCGGCTTGGGGTCGGCGCAGAACAAGGTCGGCATATTGAAAACGATTTTCGTCCTCAACGGTCCCAATCTCAATGCGCTCGGCAAGCGCGAGCCGGGGATTTATGGCGGCAAGACGCTTGCGGCCATCGCCGAGGACTGCAAGACGGCCGGCGCCGCGCTCGGGCTCGAGATCGATTTTCGCCAATCCAACCATGAGGGCGATCTGGTCGACTGGATCCAGGAAGCCAGCGAGAAGGCGGCAGGCATCGTCATCAACCCCGGCGCCTACAGCCACACATCGATCGCCATCCATGACGCCATCCGCGCCGCAGCACCGCTGCCCGTCGCGGAAGTCCATCTTTCCAACATCCACGCGCGGGAGCCCTTCCGCCACGTCTCCATGGTCGCGCCGGTCGCTGTCGGCATGATCTGCGGGTTCGGGCCGCTCGGCTACACGCTCGCGCTGCAGGCACTGGCGGCACGCCTGTGACCGACCCCCAAACAGAAGGCTCGAAAATGTCGATAAAAAAGAACGGTGTTGACCAGCAGCTGATCCGCGATCTGGCGGGCATTCTGAACGACACCAATCTGACCGAGATCGAGGTCGAGCTCGGCGACCTCAAGGTGCGCGTCTCGCGCCAGGCGCAGGCCGTCCATGCGGTTGCAGCGGCGCTGCCGGCGCCCGCCGCGGCTCCTGCGACCGCCGCGGCTCAGCCAGCAACGGCAGCCGCGGCCGCCGATATGTCCAAGAACGCAGTGCCCTCCCCGATGGTCGGCACCGCCTATCTGGCACCCTCACCCGACGCCAAGGCGTTCATCGAGGTCGGCCAGAAGGTCAAGGAAGGCCAGACGCTGCTCATCATCGAAGCGATGAAGACGATGAATCAGATCCCCTCGCCGCGTGCCGGCACGGTGACGGCGATCCTCATCGAGGATGCCCAGCCGGTCGAATACGGAATGCCGCTGGTGGTTCTTGAGTAGAGCCGGGAACAATCAGGAGATGTTCCAGAAAATCCTCATCGCCAATCGCGGCGAAATCGCGCTCCGGGTGCTGCGCGCCTGCAAGGAGCTCGGCATCCAGACGGTGGTGGTCCACTCGACCGCGGATTCCGACGCCATGCATGTGCGGCTTGCCGACGAGAGCGTCTGCATCGGCCCACCGCCGTCCCGCGAAAGCTATCTCAACATCCACCAGATCGTCGCCGCCTGCGAGATCACCGGCGCCGATGCCGTGCATCCGGGCTACGGCTTCCTGTCGGAGAACGCCAAGTTCGCCGACATCCTAGCGGCCCACAACATCACCTTCATCGGCCCGTCAGGCGACCATATCCGCGTCATGGGCGACAAGATCGAGGCCAAGCGCACGGCGAAGCGTCTCGGCATCCCCGTCGTGCCTGGGTCCGATGGCGCGATCAGCGAAGAGAAGGAAGCCAAGCGCGTCGCCGCCGAGATCGGCTATCCGGTGATCATCAAGGCCTCCGCCGGCGGTGGCGGCCGCGGCATGAAGGTGGCGCACACCGAGGCGGACCTCGAAGTCGCCTTGCAGACGGCCAAGTCGGAAGCGGGGGCGGCCTTCGGCGACGACGCCGTCTACATCGAGAAATATCTGCAGAAGCCGCGCCATATCGAGGTGCAGGTGTTCGGCGACGGGGCCGGCCGAGGCGTGCATTTCGGCGAGCGCGACTGCTCGCTGCAGCGGCGCCACCAGAAGGTCTGGGAGGAAGCCAATTCCCCCGCGCTCAATGCCGAGGAGCGTTCGCGCATCGGCGGCATCTGCGCCAGGGCTATCGCCGATCTCGGCTATTCGGGCGCCGGCACGATCGAGTTCCTCTACGAGAATGGCGAGTTCTATTTCATCGAGATGAACACGCGTCTTCAGGTCGAGCATCCGGTGACCGAAGCGATCACCGGCATCGACCTCGTGCATGAGCAGATCCGCGTCGCCTCGGGCGGCGGGCTGTCGGTCAAGCAGGAAGACATCAAGTTCAACGGCCATGCCATCGAGTGCCGTATCAACGCCGAGGATCCGCGCACCTTCACGCCCTCGCCCGGCACGATCACGCATTTCCATACGCCCGGCGGCCTCGGTATCCGCGTCGATTCCGGCGTCTATTCGGGCTACAAAATCCCGCCCTATTACGACAGCCTGATCGGCAAGCTGATCGTGCATGGCCGCAACCGCGTCGAATGCATGATGCGGCTGCGCCGCGCGCTCGACGAATTCGTCGTCGACGGCATCAAGACGACGCTGCCGCTGTTCCGCGACCTGGTCGGCAATCCCGACATCGCCAATGGCGACTACGACATCCACTGGCTGGAAAAATACCTGGCCAAGGGTGAATAGCACGGGGATGCGATGACCCGCCCCTACGCACCAGGCTATCGCATTCCGACCGACCTGCTGCTTCGGGCTTACGCTTCCGGTGTCTTCCCGATGGCCGAGAGCGCCAACGACCCGGAAGTGTTCTGGGTGCGGCCGGAAACGCGCGGCATCATTCCGCTGGACGGATTCCACACACCGCGCAGCCTGAAGAAGACGATCCGCAAGCATCCGTTCGAGATCCGCTACGACTTCGATTTCGAGGCGACGATCGACGGCTGCGCCGAAAAACGCGAGGAGCGCCGCTCGACCTGGATCAATGCGCCGATCCGCGAAGCCTATGTCGAGCTCTATCGCTTGGGCCACTGCCATTCGGTCGAAGCATGGCGCGAGGAACGGCTGGTCGGCGGCCTCTATGGCGTCTCGCTCGGACGCGTGTTCTTCGGCGAAAGCATGTTCGCCAGGGAGACCGACGCGTCGAAGACCTGTCTCTACCATCTCGTCGAGCGGCTGAAGGCGCGCGGCTTCGCGCTGCTCGACACGCAGTTCACGACCGAGCATTTGAAGCGCTTCGGCGCTGTCGACGTGCCGCGCGGCCAGTATGAGAAGCTGCTCGCCGAGGCGCTGAAGGGCGAGGCCGTCTTCTATCCTTGAGCCCGCGCTGCCGCCTCGATCGGCGTTTGCGAATGGAACATCATCTTCCAGCCGTCAGCGCGATGGACATAGCCGGTGCTGACGAGGGCAGCATAGGATTCGCCGTTCTCGCGCGTCGCGCGCGCCTCGTAAGTCAGCATGACGATGTCGCTGCCGGGCTCGACCATGCCCTTCAGCTTAATGTCGAGGTCGCGCCATCTGTTAGGCTTGGCCGCCGTCTTTGCGAGATCGGCGTTGGTCATCGCCTGCGCCATCTGCGGGAACGCCACCAGGCAATCCACATCGGCATTGGCTTCATAGTAAGCGGAATCGCCTGTCCAAAAGCCCTTCTCGATATCGAGAAGCTCCTGCTTGTTGGCCGTGATCGATCTGGTGGTCATCGCAGAATCCTCCTCGCCTGTCGCCGATCTGGAACGGCTCAAAGACGGGCAGGTTCCGAGATCAGTTGGTGTCGGTCGTGTCGTCGGGTGCCGGCGCCGCATCAGTCGGTTCGGAGGCGGCGTCCGCCGGCTGCGCCGGAGCCCTGGCCTTGGCGGCTTCGGTCTTCGGCTTGCCTGTGTCGGCCTTGGCCGCGGTCGGCGGCGGCACGTCCGACTTCTGCTTGCAGCCCTTGAGCCAGACGTCATAGACGGCGTGCTCAACGGCGTTGAGGCCGGGGCTTTCGGCAAACATCCAGCCGGTGAAGATGCGGCGGATCTTGCGGTCGAGCGTGATCTCGTCGACCTCGACGAAGGAATCGGTCTTCGGCTGCTCCGTGTCCGGCCGCGAATAGCAGACGCGAGGCGTCACCTGCAAAGCGCCGAACTGAACGGTCTCGTCGATATAGACGTCGAAGGTGATGATGCGGCCGGTGATCTTGTCGATGCCGGCGAACGCGGCCACCGGATTGGTGATGCGGTCAGAGGCCGCAGGTGCAGCGGCCGGCGCCTGCGCGGCGGCGAACACCGCTGTCGAGGCAAGCAGAACGGACGTCGCCGCGATTAGGGCCTTTGAGATGTGGCTTGGAATCCTGGGGCGCAATTCAGGACGGAAAACCGCTGCGCACTTTTCCTGGAATTGCTTAGGAGAGCTCATGCAAATACCGGTGGTTGTGCCCGGGTGATTCTTCAACGCCCAAGGCTAGTCGAGGCTGCGCAATCAGCAAGCAGCTAAACGCCAATTGTGGCGACAAAGGACCGAAGCGGCGTCTGGGACGTGGATTACGATCCGGGCGTCCAGGCGTCGTAGTCGCCGGTCACCTGCGGGCGATGCTGGTTGGTCAGGATGGAACCCTGCGGACGATAGGCGCCGGGCGTTCCGGTCAGGTTCGGCCGATGCTCCTTCTGCCACTCGCGAGCCTTGTAGCTCTCGCTCGATGGAGGTGTATCGACGCGGTGGTGGATCCAACCATGCCAGCCCGGCGGGATCTTCGAGGCTTCCGAATAGTCGCGATAGATTACCCAGCGGCGGGTGCGGCCTTCCGAATCGATGCCGCCTTCATAGTAGACGTTGCCGGCTTCGTCCTCGCCGACCCGCTTGCCGAAGCGCCAGGTGTGGAAGCGGGTGCCGAGCGTCTGGCTGTTCCACCAGGTGAAAAACTGCAGCAGGAAAGTCTTCATCCAAATCCTCGCGGCGGCAGCGGCTGCGCCTTTCCCCTGCTTATGGCGTCACGTCACCGCGAAGGCAAGGGCTTTGCCACACCCCGAATGGAAATGCTCCATGCGTTCATATCTTGATGCATGTCGTCGTCCCAGAACCGCTCCACACTTCCGGCCGACATGCATTAGTCGATGCAGTTGTCCTGCCGGCGGCAGTGCGGCTTGCCAAGCGCCGCCTGTCTTTCTAAAGCTCGGCCCGCCCGTTCGGGGCACGCCTTGAGGAGGTGACGATTGAGCCGGGATCCGTCCGCAGACAGCCGGATCAGCGCCGAAGACATTCGCCGCCGCAAGGGCGGCGTGCCGATCGTTTGCCTTACCGCCTACACCTATCCTGTCGCCCGCCTGCTCGATCCGCATGTCGACCTGCTGCTGGTCGGCGACAGCGTCGCCATGGTCCTGCACGGCCACGCCACCACGCTCGGCGCCTCGCTGGAGATGATGATCGCGCACGGCCAGGCTGTGATGCGCGGCTCGGCCAAGGCCTGCGTGGTGGTCGACATGCCTGCGGGCAGCTACGAGACGTCGGCCGCCCAGGCCGTCGCTTCGGCGCGGCGCATCGTCGGGGAAACAGGCTGCCAGGCCGTGAAGCTCGAGGGCGGCGTCGACATGGCAGCCCAGATCGCGGCGATCGTCGCCGAAGGAATACCGGTCATGGGTCATATCGGCCTGCAGCCGCAATCGGTGGAGAAGGACGGCGGCTACAAGATCAAGGGCCGGACAGACGACAATATCGCAGCGCTCTTGCGCGATGCAGAGGCGGTGGAAAAAGCCGGCGCCTTCTCGGTGGTCATCGAGGGCACGATGGAGGCCGTGGCTGCGAAGCTTACCCGTCACATTTCCATACCGACCATCGGCATCGGCGCCAGTGCCGACTGCGACGGCCAGATCCTGGTGATCGACGACATGGTCGGCATGACCGTCGACCGCGTGCCGAAGTTCGTCAAGGAATACGCCGACTTGCGCAGCATGATCGCGAATGCGGCGGCCCGCTACGCCGCCGAGGTGCGCAGCCGTGCCTTTCCTGGCCCCGACCACGTCTTCACGACAGCATCCGGCAAGGACGACACATGAACGCGCCAATCGTCGTCGACAGCGTCGCCGCGCTTCGGACACAGGTCAGGAACTGGCGACAGGCCGGCCTGAAGGTCGCCATGGTGCCGACCATGGGTGCGCTGCATGACGGCCATATCTCACTGGTCAGGATCGCGCTCGAACGGGCCGATCGCTGCGTCGTCTCGATCTTTGTCAACCCGGCCCAGTTCGCGCCGACGGAGGATCTCGACAAATACCCACGCCAGCTGGCGCACGATCTCGACCGGCTGCGGGATGCGGGTGCGCATCTCGCCTTCACGCCGGGCGTAAACGAAATGTACCCCGCTGGCTTCGCCACGAAGATCTCGGTGGGCGGCCCCTCTCGCGGCCTGGAAACCGACTTCAGGCCGAGTTTCTTCGACGGCGTCGCGACCGTGGTAGCAAAACTCTTCCTGCAGGCGGCGCCCGATTGCGCCGTGTTCGGCGAGAAGGACTACCAGCAGCTTTGCGTCGTCAGGCAGCTCTGCCGCGACCTCGACCTGCCGGTCGAGATCGTCGGCGCGCCGACGGTGCGCGACGTCCATGGCCTCGCCATGTCGTCGCGCAATGCGTATCTCGGCGAGGCCGAGCTCGGCATAGCACGCGAGCTCAACGTGATCCTGCGCCGCACCGCGGCGGCGCTTGCGGGCGGCGCGGATGAAACCGGCGCCACCGATGCCGCAGCGAAGTCCCTCGTCTCCGCGGGCTTCCAGAAGGTTGACTATGTCGCCGCGCGCGAAGCCGCGACGCTCAGCTCCTGGCGGAAAGACCGCGACGGCCGCCTGCTGGCGGCCGCCTGGCTCGGCACGACACGCCTGATCGACAATGTGGAAATTCCCTCCGCCTGATCGGACTTTCGTTCGATCAGGCTCGCCGCCTACTCTTCCGACGGCATATGCAGATACATCGACTGGATGCCGACGCGGCCTGGCCCGGTGAAGCGATTGACGACGAAATTCATGGCGGCGCCGAAGAAGCCGCTGGAAAGCCGGTCGATCCTTGTATCCATCTTTACCGATGCGTCCTTGAACAGCCAGCCGCCCGGCTCGATGTCGATGGTCTCGCCGGGCGCCAGCACCTTCTCGAAGACATTGCCGTAACCGTGCAGCCAGACGATGCCGTCGCCTGTCTCGCCGCGGAAGCGGTCGATGAAGAAGCCGCTCTGGCCAAACAGCATCGTTCCCAGTCCGCGCACGCGCTCGAAAGTGTAGTCGACGCTGGCGGTCGCGGCGAGGAACTGGTGCTCGCGCACCTGGATCTCCTCGCCGCGCCGAAGATGGATCGGCACGATATGGCCCGGTCCGTCGCGGCTGAAGGCGATGATGCCCGGCCCCGACGCCTCGGTGACGAATATCTGCATGCCGGCGATCATGCGCTTCAGCGCGCCCTTCAGCGATTTCAGGCCGATGGTGATGGCGGTGTTCTTCCAGAGCAGGATATGGTGCTCGAAATAAACCGGCATGTTGGTCACATCGACCGACAGCACCGGCACCAGTTCTCCGGCGACGTGATAGGTCACGCCGCCAAAAGTCTCGTCCGACACCTCGGTCGGCATCAGTTCAGGCAAGCTCGGCATGGCAATCCCCCATTTGCCGGCGACGCCTCTGGCTAGTGGGAGAGCGGGACACCGGCGATGCGCAGCCTTGACCACGCGGATCGGCGCGATCAAATCAAAACCGCGCGATGAATGGGGGCTCGCTGCCGATCTAGCGGAGCCGCTTCTCCATGATGAGGGCGGGCAGTCCCGAATTGCCGCCGCAATCGGCGGTTCTGCCTGTCGCGCGAAACCCGTTCGCCTCGTAGAAGGCGATCGCCGCGGCATTTGCTTCCTCGACCTCGAGGCGCAGCGTATGCATCTCCGGAAAACTGGCTTCAACTTCATCGAGCAGCGACTGGCCAATCCCCTGCCGTTGGCAGGCCGGATGGACGTAAAGCTGGTTCAAAAGAACGATCTTCGGGTCGGTGGTGGCGGCAGCGAACGCCATGCCGCCGAGCCGCTTGCCGTCGTCAGCCACCAGGAACTCGGAATTCGGCCGCGCCAGCCGCGCCTTGAGCGAGGCGATCGAATGCCAGTCATCCGTGATTTCAGTTACCCGCTTGGTGCCATAGACGGCGTCGTAAGTGGCATGCCAAGTCTCGACCAGCAACGCACGGACGGCTGCGAGATCGCGTTCGCTGGCCGTCCGCACGAACATCGCTAGCCCTCGATGCCGAGCTTGGCCTTGACGAGGTCGTTGACCGCCTGCGGGTTGGCCTTGCCGCCGGTCGCCTTCATCACCTGGCCGACGAACCAGCCGGCCATGGTCGGCTTGGCGCGCGCCTGCTCGGCCTTGTCGGGGTTGGCGGCGATCACCTCGTCGACGGCCTTCTCGATGGCGCCGGTGTCGGTGACCTGCTTCATGCCGCGGCTCTCGACGAGCTGGCGCGGATCGCCGCCCTCGTTCCAGACGATCTCGAACAGGTCCTTGGCGATCTTGCCGGAGATGGTGCCTTCCTTGATCAGGTCGATGACGGCGCCGAGCTGCTCTGGCGAAAGCGGAGCATTTTCAATGTCTTTGCCGGCTTTGTTGAGAGCGCCGAGCAGGTCGTTGATGACCCAGTTGGCGGCGAGCTTGCCGTCGCGGCCGGATGCCACCTTCTCGAAATAGTCGGCAATCGGCTTTTCCGACACCAGCACCGAGGCGTCATAGGTCGACAGGCCCAGCGACGAAATCAGCCGCGCCTTCTTGTCGTCGGGCAGTTCCGGCAGGTGTTGCGCCAACGCATCGACATAGGCCTGGTCGAATTCCAGCGGCAGAAGATCGGGATCCGGGAAATAGCGATAGTCATGCGCCTCCTCCTTGGAGCGCAACGAGCGCGTCTCGCCCTTGACCGGGTCGAACAGGCGGGTCTCCTGGTCGATCTTGCCGCCATCCTCGAGGATAGCGATCTGCCGGCGCGCCTCGGATTCGATCGCCTGGCCGATGAAGCGGATCGAGTTGACGTTCTTGATTTCGCAGCGTGTGCCGAATGCGCCGCCCGGGCGGCGCACCGAGACGTTGACGTCGGCGCGCAGCGAACCTTCGTCCATGTTGCCGTCGCATGTGCCGAGATAGCGCATGATGGTGCGCAGCTTCGTCACATATGCCTTGGCCTCGTCGGCCGAGCGGATGTCGGGCTTGGAGACGATCTCCATCAGCGCCACGCCGGAGCGGTTGAGGTCGACATAGGACATGGTCGCATGCTGGTCATGCATCGACTTGCCGGCATCCTGTTCCAGATGCAGGCGCTCGATGCCCACCTCGATATCCTCGAACTCGCCCTGGCGGTTGGGCCCGACGGAGACGATCACCTTGCCCTCGCCGACGATCGGCTGCTTGAACTGCGAGATCTGGTAGCCCTGCGGCAGGTCCGGATAGAAATAGTTCTTCCGGTCGAAGACCGATTTATGATTGATCGCGGCCTTCAGGCCGAGCCCTGTACGGATCGCCTGCTTGACGCATTCCTCGTTGATGACCGGCAGCATGCCCGGCATCGCTGCGTCGACAAGGCTAACATTGGCATTGGGCGCCCCGCCGAACGACGTCGAGGCGCCGGAAAAGAGTTTTGCCTCCGAGATCACTTGCGCATGCACTTCGAGCCCGATGATGATCTCCCAGTCGCCGGTGGCGCCAGGGATCAGGCGTTTTGCGTCGGGGGTGCGGGTGTCGATGATGCTCATGGAGGCCTGCAGACTTTGAATTCTCGGAGTTGCAATTAATGTACTCATTGAGATGCATTAATGCACATTTTGGGTGCGCAACTTCGCTAGTCCAAACCGCCCTGCGAGACAAGCGCAAAGCCCGCACGCTGGCCTTTTCCGCCACGTTCGCTTATAGGATACCCCATTCCAATGGAGAGTGGATGTCCACTTACGCTCAGTCCCGGTGAAGCCCTGACCTCCTAAGCGAGGCAGGCAGAAAACCTGAAACCCCGTGCCGCGATGTCTCGCAGCGGCGGCTTTTGTTGTTTTTCCCGGGACTTCTCCAATGGACATTTCGCGTAACGAGCAGCGCATCCTGCACCTGCTCGCGCAGGGCGGCGCATTGAAATCGAAAAGAACGAAAGCAGGAAGATCGCCTCGGTCCTGTGCCTGACCCGCGATGGCTGGCGCTATCCGGGCTTCGACCTGGAACTCTTTCGGAAATTGAGGCGCAAGAAGCGGTTTCCTCGACGAACGGCGGTCCTTACCGCATGACACGACGCGGGCTCGAGCTCGTGCGCGCCGAACTCGACAATCGCTAATGTCCAATGCCGCCGGCCGAAACGCCGGCGGCACCTTTCCGTTTGCTTCAGGCCGTGGCGATGTAGGCCCTGATCTCTTCGGCTTCGCGCTCGACATCCTCGATGCGGCGCTTGACCACGTCGCCGATGGAGACGATGCCGTCGAGCAGCCCGTTTTTCTCCACCGGCAGATGGCGGAAGCGGCCGCGCGTCATGATCTCCATCACCTCGTTGACGGTGTGGTTTTCGTTGCAGATCTTGACCTTCGGCGTCATCGCCGAGCGCACGGCGATGTCGAGCGCGGCGGCGCCCTCCTTGGCCACGACCCTGACGATATCGCGCTCAGAGAGAATGCCGACGATCTTGCGGTCGCCATTGGTGATGACGAGCGCGCCGATCCTGTGCTCGGCCAGCATGCGAATGGCCTCGCTGAGTTTTTCATTGGGCCCGAGCGTGAACACGTCATGGCCCTTGCTCTCAAGAATTGCCTTAACCGTCATGGCGTCCTCCACTGCCTTTGACGCTCCCGGCGCCCTTAGGAAGACACTGGGTGCTTGGGCAACATCGTGCGCCGTGATTGGTTGCATTTCAAGTGCGCCTAAGGAGTAGATCAGGATGGCGTCTCGTTGAATCACCATCCTGATCTATCTCTTGTTGGAGTATGATCTTCTCCGAAACCGGTTCCCGCTTCTCGGGATCATGCTCTAGGCGGCAGCCAGTGGACGGTCGAAGAAACGCAGTCCGAAAAAGCCGGCGACGAAGCCGCCAATATGGGCTTCCCAGGCGATCTGGCCGTCGATGCCCGGCGCGAAGCCGAGCAGGCCCGTGGCCAGATTGATCACCATCCAAACGCCAAGAAAGGTCATGACGCCGCGCGAACGCAACACCGATGCGACCGGCAGCGGCTCGCCGGCGAAGGCACCCCGGCCCGACGAACGGTCGACGCGGAAGCCGTAGCGCGCGGCCGCGCCCATCATCCCGGAGATCGCGCCCGATGCGCCGACGAGCGGCATCTCGCCATAGGGATGCAGTGCCCAGAACAGAGCGACCGAGGCCAGTCCGGTCACAGCGTAGAACATTGCGAAACGTAGCGCGCCAAGACGATTGGCGAGCGGCGAGCCGAAGGCTGCAAGCCAGATCATGTTGATGGCGATATGGGCGACGCCCCCATGCATGAACGCATAGGTGAACGGGCGCGTGAACAAGAACCAGTCGAAGCCGTATTGGCCGGTGTACAGCACCGGAATGAAGGCGCCGTCATAGAGCAGCGTCATTTGCTGCGTTTCGTTCAGCACATATTGCTGCAGCAGATAGACGACCGCGCAAATGCCGATCACGGCAAGCACCACCGGCGGCAGGTTGAATACAGGTTCGCGCCGCCGCGGCTCGAGCGCCTCGTCCGGCAACGGTTTGTTTTCGGTGGGGTTTACGGGCTCGCTCATGCACCCTTGCAGGTTCGGGACTCGGCGTTTTCGACGAGCATGTAGATCACGCGCTTTGGAATCACAAACGGCTAATCGCCACAGCGCCCGCGCAGAAAAAGGCGAATCAGAGCAAGGGCCGAATCAAAAAGAAGGCCGTTCAGGTGTCCCCCTGAACGGCCGGTCGAGCCCCCTGCTCCCCATAAACTCGTGACTGAAGTGCTGCCGATCGCTGCTGAAACGACCGTTTTGGAGTGGTTTTGATGTGCCACAGGCCTCGGCGGCACACAATGTAAACCGTTTGTTAACCTTAACGACCCCGAGGCGTGAACAAACGTTAACGATACTGGCACGCATCCTGCTCCGCACCGCATGAAGGTCATCGGAGGGCGCCCTGTCTGTTCGCCGATGGGACATCAAAAGACAGGTTGTGCGGAGCAGGATGGACATGAACGAAAAAGGATCGATCGCGCTGTTCCAATATTGGAACCAGCTGCGTGATGGCCGCCTTGCCCCGAAGCGATCGGAGGTGGAGCCGGCGGACATCAAGTCGCTTCTGGCCGACACCTTCATCCTCGAGCGCGATACGCGCGGCGAGGCGGTGTTCCGGCTGGCCGGCACGAGGCTCTGCGCCTATTATGGCCGGGAGCTCAAGGGCTTCTCCTTCCCTTCGCTCTGGCGCGAGAAGGATCAACGGTTGGTGTCGCGGCTCATGCAGGGCGTTTTCGATCAGAAGTCGGTTCTGCTCATGACCTATGAGGGATTCAGCCGGAACGGCCGCTCCAACAAATTCGAGCTCTTGGCGCTGCCGTTGGACGGCGGCGCCGAGAACCCGCGCTGCCTGGGCATCATCAGCACCGCCGACAAGCCGTTCTGGCTTGGTGCCGACCCGCTCGCCGACGCGCTCATCGATTCGATTCGGGTGATAGACCCCGAGAAGGAGCCGATGTTCCTGAAGAACCGTCCGGCCATCGACGTCCCCTCGCTCGTTCCGACCGAATTCGATGCTCCGGAGACCATTTCGGCGCTCGGCCGCGTGCGTCGCATCCGCCATCTCGTCGTCCTCGACGGCGGGCGTCACGAGTGAGCCCCGCCGTGTGAGGTTTCCCGTCGCTCTCGCTAGATTTTTCAGCGCTGCGCGTGCCCCAGGCCCAGGCTTTTGTGGCCGACTTTTCCCGTTTGTTAACCTGCTTTGCTGTAGCTTTTCGGGCGAAATTCCTCGCATCGTCGCGCGGAATGCCAACCGGGTGTAGGCAGTCATGAGGTCAGCGGCGGTAGAATATGCGCCGTCACGAGCTGAGCGGCGCAACTTCCAGCGTGTCCGCGTCAAAATCTACGGACGTTTCATGCTGGAAGACCGCACCGAGCATCCTTGCCAGGTGATCGATATGTCGCCCGGCAACGTTGCGTTGCGCACGGACCGGATCGGCATGCCGGGCGAGAAGGTTATCGCCTATATCGACCATATCGGTCGCGTCGAAGGCATCGTGACGCGTACGTCGCAGGACGGGTTCGCCATGACCGTCATCGCCTCGGAGCGCAAGAAGGACAAGCTTGCCGCGCAGCTCACCTGGCTTGCCAACAAGCATGAACTCGACCTGCCCGAGGACCGCCGCCACGAGCGCGTGGCGCCGCGCAATCCGATGAGCGTCCTGCAGCTCACCGATGGGCGCCAGTATCAGTGCCGCATCATCGACCTGTCGCTCTCCGGTGCCGCCATCGAGATCGATGTCAAGCCGGCAATCGGCGTCCAGGTCACGTTAGGCACGATGCGCGGCCAGATCGTGCGCCATTTCGAGGACGGCGTCGCCATAGAATTCGCCGTCATCCAGCGGCCGGAAACTCTGGATCAGGAATTCAACGCGCCGCGATCCTGACGCAAACCCGCACCGCAAGCGCGAAGCGAGCCGGCCGGTAGCGGCCGGTTTTTTGTTGCCTGATTTTGGCGGGTCGGACGCGGATCGCCAGCGCTATCTAGATCTCACGCGAGCTGGCGAAATCTGAATAATCCGAAATCGCGGTAGTTCAAATTTTATGTTTATTCTACTGGCGTTTTACTCAATGTCTACTTCGGGTTTTTGCGTCAAATAAATCCCAACGTGGCACAGTCTCCGCAAACGGGGAGACTACAACAATGAAAATGACGAGGGGCAAGCTGTTGCTCTTGGCAATGGCGATGCAGCTTTCCGCCTGGGGTACGGCAAGCGCAGGACCGGCTTTCATGCATACGGGTGGCCGCACCACCCAGCCGGTCGGTCACTACGATTTCTGCCAGCGCATTCCGGTCGAATGCAATGAACGGACGCCGAAGGGTTCGCCGGTCGAGCTGACGCGCAAGCTGTGGGCGACGATTGTCAACGTCAACAATACGGTCAACACCCGCGTCAAGCCGCGCACCGACATGGAGATCTACGGTGTCGAGGAATACTGGGCCTATCCCGACAAAGGTTATGGCGACTGCGAGGATTACGCGCTGGAGAAGCGCCGTGAGCTGATGGCCGTGGGCGTGCCAGCCGGCAATCTGCTGATGACGGTGGTGCGCCAGCCGAATGGCGACGGCCATGCGGTGCTGACGGTGCGCACCAGCCTCGGCGAATTCATCCTCGACAATCTCGAGCCGAAAGTGCTCGCCTGGAACGACACGGTCTACACTTACCTCAAGCGTCAATCGACGGAGAATTCGGGCGTTTGGGTGACGATCAACGACGGCCGCGACGACGCGGTCGCCAGCGTCCGCTAAAGCGCCAAAGCGATCGGGTACGTCGCCGTGACGCGGCGGCGCGCCCAGGAAGAAAGCCCGGTCGAGTCCCCACCC
>NZ_JAIUHP010000026.1:0-50898 GCF_020165175.1 Mesorhizobium sp. CA16 | reverse complement strand
CGAGCCACCTCTCCCCCACTTTGTGGGGGCGAGGAACTAGCGCTCAAACACAGGCAAATCCCGCGCCGCCTCGTCGATCTCCGCCCAGGGATCACCAGATGTCTCCAACAGCCCCGGCAGCGAGGCGTAATTCAGGTCCTCCGGCGCGTCGATCGTCTCCAGGTCGGTCCAGCTCACCGGCGTCGAGGCCGGCAGATTGGTGCGGGCGCGCAGCGAATAGGGGGCGGCGGAGGTGTGACCGCGGGCGTTGCGGTGGAAGTCGATGAAGATGCGCTTCTTGCGGTTTTCCTTGCCCATCGTGGTGGTGAAGGTGTCGGGCGCGCTTGCCGCCAGCAAAGTGGAAATCGCGCTCGAAGCTTGGTGCAGCTTCTTCCAGTTCTGCTTTCGGGTCACCGGCACGGTGATGTGGATGCCCTTGCCGCCGGAGGTTTTGGCGAATGGGACCAGTCCCAGGCTCTCCAGCCCGGCCTTGATGTGGACCGCGGCTTCAACCACCTCGCGCCAGGAAATCCCCTCGCCCGGGTCGAGGTCGAAGACGATCTGGTCGGGCTTGTCGAGTTTTGACCGGTGCGTGCCCCAGGTGTGGAATTCCACCACGCCGAATTGCGCCAGTGCAAGATAGCCCTTGGCGTCCTCGACCGAGAGATATGTTTTTGTCTCGCCTTCCGAATTGATCGACTCGAACACGGCAACCGAAGGCGGCATGCCGGTGAAGGCGTGGCGCTGGAAGAAGCAGTCCTGCGGCTTGCCAGTCGGGCAGCGCACCAGCGACACCGGTCGGCCGATGATATGCGGCAGCATGAAATCGCCGACCAGCGCGTAATACACCGCGATGTCGAGTTTTGTTGGCCCGGTCCTACCGAATAGCCGCCGCTCCGGATTGGTGACCCAGATGGTGGCGAGGTCGGATTCGGCGATCAGCCGTTTGCGCTTGACCGGCACCGGCGTGGTCAGCCCGCCGATATCGCGCAACCCGCGGAAGACGCCGTGCCGGATCGCATTGTCGGCGGTGCGGTTCGAATAGCGGACGCGTGCCGACAGCAGCGGCTTCACCCAATGCATCTCGCGCATGATCTCGCGCGGCACGCCTTCGGGCGGGGTCGCGCCGGCGGTCAGCCGCTCCAGACGGGCGAGCAGGTCCGTCGCCATGTCTGCGTCGAAACCGGTGCCGACCTTGCCGCGATAGTGCAGTTCACCGTTTTCGAATTCAGCCATGCCGAGCGCCGCCAGCCCTTCCGCCTGGTCGGAGACGGTATAGCCGGCGATGACGAAATCGTCCGTCTTCTGCGCCTTGGCCTTGGTCCAGTTCTTGGTGCGGCCGCTCTGGTAGATTGCATCGGCGCGCTTGGAGACGACACCTTCCAGCCCAAGGTCCGAAGCCTGATCGTACAGGCCCTGGCCGTCGCCCTCGACATGATCGCTGTACTGGATGGCGGAATTGGCGGGCTGACCGGCGAGCAGCTCGGCGAGCAGGGCTTTGCGCTTCTGCAGCGGCACCTTGCGCAGATCCCAGCCGTCGAGATGGAGCAGGTCGAAGGCGTAGAAATGCAATTTGGAGCCGGCGCCCTCGGCCAGCGCGTCCTGCAGCAGCGCAAAGCGCGAGATGCCCTTGTCGTCGAGCACCATGATCTCGCCGTCGATGATTGCTTGGCCGATCGGCAGCCGCGAAAAGGCCTGCGGCAGATCGCCATAGCGTTTCGTCCAGTCGATGCCGCCGCGGGTGATCAACCGCACCTCGCCGCCCACGACATGCGCCATGGTGCGGTAGCCGTCGAACTTTATCTCATGCAACCAGAGCTCGCCCGTGTCCTCGGCAACGCTCGTGCCGCCCGGCGGCTTAGGCACCTGGCTGGCGAGTTGCGGCTCGATGCGGGCGGGTGGCTCGGCCCTAACGGCGCCGGGCAGCTCGCCCGGTTTGAGCGTTCCGGCTTTCGGCGGCAGGCGCTCGCGCTTCCTCGGCGGCGCCGCCAGTTCCTCGATGCGGCGGCCGGTCTTCACGCTTTCCGGGCGCGCATCGAGAATGTCGAGCTTTGTATCGGAGGCGAGGTCGCGCTCTTTGAAGAGCAGCCAGTTCTTCTTGTTCTCATCCTCGCCCGGCTTCGGCTTCAGCCGGGTCAGCATCCAGCCGCCATTGAGTTTTTGCCCGGCCAGCCGGAACTTGAACGCGCCGGTCCTGAGGCTTTTCTCGACATCCTCCATCGGCGCCCAGGTACCGGTGTCCCAAACGATCATCGGCCCGCCGCCATATTCGCCCTCGGGGATGACGCCCTCGAAATCGATATATTCGATCGGATGGTCCTCGGTCTCGACGGCGAGGCGCTTGTCGGCCGGATTGAGCGAGGGCCCGCGCGGCACCGCCCAGCTTTTGAGCACGCCGCCGACTTCCAGGCGCAGATCGTAATGGTCGGCGGTGGCGTGGTGCTTGTGAACGACAAAGCGGTTGCCGGCACCGGCGGACAGGGTGCCTGCCGGTTCGGGGGTGCGGGAGAATTCGCGCTTCGCGCGGTAGGGTTTGAGGTTGGCGGGCATGAACTAAGTTCCGAGGCGCAGACGGGACAATGGCAAACGCCTCGTTCCTTCGCGCCCCCCTCTGTCCTGCCGGACATCTCCCCCTCCAGGGGGGAGATTAGCAGACCGCGCGTTCGCGCTCCCCTTACACCGTCGGCGATTGGCGAAAGCCGGCGTGACAGCCAATCTCCCCCCTTGAGGGGGAGATGTCCGGCAGGACAGAGGGGGGTGCTGTCCCGCCAGCATCTCAGATTCCCAGCGCGCTGCGAGAGGCGCCACCCTCAATCGTCTACAGCCGGCGTCAGCTCCAGCTCCGCCGGCGTCAGCCCTTGCCTCAGTTGCGAAAGCCGGAACTCGTCGACCCAGTAGGCCTCGCCATCGACCAGCACGCGGGCGCTGTAGGAGCCGCCGGAAAAGCGCTGCGCGGTGACATAGACCTTGTGGCGCTCAAGCGCGGTCTTCACCGCGGCGCGGCGGGACTTTTCTCTGGCAACGGGACTGGCCATGGCCTCACTCGAGCACGCTGCCGCTCCGACAGCGGCTGCCCATAAGGATGGCGGAGAGCGGGATGTGAGTCAATTTGCCGGGTGAAGGCGGCCCGTTCACCGCCCCGCACGCAGCCGCCGCCAGCGCTGCATCGCCTCCTGCGCGACCTTGAACAGGCGCGGGTTGGCGCGCACGAAAGCCACACCCCAGCCACGGTATTTGATGGCCTCGCTCGCCGCCATGCCCATCGGCGTGATGCCGTAGCAAAGTTCGGACAGAACCGACTTCACTGCGCCCATATGTTCCTTGTAGCTCTGGTTGCCGACCGACAGGTCGAAATAGTCGAACCCCTGCCCGCGCCCCCATCTGATCAGCTCGCCCATGATGCAAAGTCCCGGCGAGACATTGGGAACCGCACCCTGGTCGATCGCGACCAGTAGCGCGTGCAGGGTGCCCAGATGGACCGCCAGATATTGGACCGCGACCGTCACGTCGCCAGCGCGCAGGCCAAAGATCCGCACCGAACCGTCGGTCAGGCCGCGATGCGCGGCCTTGCGGTAGAAATCGACGACCGGCGGCTGCGCCAGCAGATCGAAGCGGCCGAGCTCGCGAAAACGGCTAAGCCGCATCTCGACCAGCTTGTCGAAGGTGGAATCCACCAGGGCTGGCGTGTCGGCCTCGACCAGGGCCAGGCCGCCATTGCGATCGAGCCGGCGCAGGTCCTTGTTGAGCGCCTTGACGAAGGACGGGCGACAGATGCGCTTGACGACGGTTTCGGCGTCGCCATCCATGGCGATGCCGTAGTGGGAATGTACGGAATCGCGCGCCGGAGAAAGCAGCGCCAGGGGATTGGCGATGCCGCCGATCTGCTTCGGGATACCGACGATATGGATGCGGTCGGCCGGCGGCAGTACGGAAAGCACCGCCGCCCATGCGGCCTCGGCGGATTGCCTGGTCCAGGGTGTCGCGTCGGCGAGCAACGGCGCGGAATAATCGCACACCCCGCAGCTCAGCCACTCGATCACCCAATGCTGGAATGCACGGCGCCGCATCAACGGCACCAGCATTCTCAGCTCGCCCGTGGCGGCGTCCCTCACCTCGACGATGGCGAGATCGGCTTTTGGCGGCACAAGCCCTTCGACGATCCCTTCGGCCCAGGCGAAATGCTGGTGGCCGGTGCACACGCCCTCTGTCTCGAGACGCAGCCAGAGCGGTTTGACCGCTTCGAGGCTGGTGTGCAGCTGCGCCACATAAGCGCCGCCGGCGGCGTGCACTGCAGCCTCATCGCCGACCAAGCCGGTCGTCATCGCGGCCATCGGCATTGCCTGGCTTGCCACATCATTCTCCTATCGTCTCTGCACTGCCAGCGTGGCCGCACGGCGCCAGGCGCCGAACACGCTGGGGCGCTGCTCGTTCGGGTGCTTGGCGTTCCACATACGGTGAGCAGCGAAATACCAGGAGGCCACAAGCACAAAGGTCTCGGACACCGCGGCGCCGGCCAGCGACCATGTCGGCGGGGCGACGGCCAACAGGATGCCGATCGCCGCCAGCCCGATAATCGCGCCGGCCATGGTGATGAAGGCGACGATGCGGAAATCGCCAAGAATTTCAAGGACCACGCGCGGCATGATATAGGCCATGATCGGCACGAAGTTGGCGATGGCGAAAAGCCCGATCAGGCCGACCGAGGCATGCTGCAGGGCCTGGGACTTGATCATCGGCAAGATGAACAGGATGCCGCAACCATAGGCCAGGCTGCCGAGCCCCATGACAAGCGCCCATATCTTGGCCTGCGTCCACACGCGGTCGAACTCCTTGTTGCGCACCAGCTTTGCGAGTTCCGGCTGGGTCATGTTGGAGAAGGCAAGGCTGGAGATGCGCAGCGGCGCAAACAGCACCAGCACCGCCGCCAGCGGCGCATAGGCCGCGGGTCCGGCAATGCCCGCGACCAGCAGGGCCAGGGATTGCCCCTGGATGTTGGTGGTTGTGGCGCTGAACCCCGACCAGCGAAGCTGCGGCCAGAGCTTTGCATAGCGCCGCAAGGTCGGCGCACGAAAGGAGATGCGCAGCCTGCGGCGCGCCAGTCTCACCAGCACGGCGATGCCGACCACATTGGCCACGGCAAGCGCGTAGAAGGTGACCTGAAGCGCGTCCGCGAAGAACCAGATCGCCGCTCCTGCGAGCAGTATGCCCGCAATCGTGAACGCGGCGTCGCTGATGGAGACGACGAGCTGCATGCGGCGCGCGAAGAAGGCGGTGCGCATATGGCTGCGCAGCGACCAGGCCCCGACGAAGCAGGCGGCGCCGATGCCGCTCGGGTCGCCCAGGAGGCGCATCAGCAGCCCGGTGCCCAATCCCATCAGCAGCGCCACCACAAGCGCCGCCGATCCGAAGGTCACGTCGTAGGCGTCGACGCCGGCGCTGTTGGCGCTTTTGCTCATCCATATGGTGGCGGGAACGGCGGTGAGCGAACGGATATAGGACAAGCCGACGCCGCCCATCACCATGGCCAGCGCGAAGAGCCCGTAACCTTCGGCCGACAAAAGATGCAGCAGCGCGATGTTCAGGGCGAAGTGGAAGCCGCTCTGCATCGCCTCGCCGCCGATCATCAATATGAGGCGCCGCACCAGATGGGCCGGGAAGGTAAACTTCACGGGCTCGTCTCCGCCTCGCGGGCGACACGCGCCCGCCCCTGCCGCGGCGGCGTCGCCTTCAGCTTGTCGGCCACGATCGCCACGATCGCGGCGGCGGCGATCGGCTCGCTGAAGAGCGCCTCGTAGCGCGCGCGACCGGCGGCGGCGAAGCCGCGCCACAGATCCGGCCGCAGGATGATCTCGCCGAGCTTGCCGGCGAGGACGACCGCGTCGCCCGGTGGCGCATGCCAGCCGGTCTCGCCGTCGGCCACCACTTCCACCAGTCCGCCGATCGCCGAGACCAGCGGCGGCCGTCCCCAGCCCATCGCCTCGATGGCCACGCGGCCGAGCGATTCCGGGCGACGCGACGGCACCGCGACGATGTCGGCCCAGCGATAATGGTTAGTTGGGTCGGAGACGAAAGGCAGCACCTCGACATGCCCTGTCAGGCCCATGCGCCCAACCAGCTCGGCCAACGCCTGCTCGCGCTCGACGCTTTCGAAGGCGCCACCGACGAGGCGGACCTCGACACGGTCGCGCAACTCGGCGGGGAGCGAGGCGACGGCTTCGAGCAGCACCTCCTGCCCCTTTATGCGGTTGACGCGGCCAAGCAGCAGGACCTTGAGCGGCCGGTTGCCGTCATAAGTCATCGGCAGTGCCGCGACGGGACCGGCAACGCCATTATAGACGACATGCGTGCGCCGCCCCTTGGCATCGAGGGCCGGCGGATCGCCGAAGGTGGCGCGCGTTGCGCGCGAGTTGAAGATAAGATCCGCCTTGCTCCAGCGCATCAGCGCGACAAGCACCTTGCGCAGGACGCCCTCGGGAATCTCGTGGATGTGCAGCAGCGCCTTGCGTGGCAGGAGACGCGCGGCCAGCGCATAATCGGCGATGATCGAGGTGTTGATATAGGTCAGGTCGCTGCCCCGCATGCGCCGCCAGGCCCGCCAGAGCGCCGCCGGCAATCGCGCCATCTCGACGGTGGCGAGCTTGAGCATCGCCTGGCGCCTGAGCACCCAGAGCGGCTCGAACACGATGCGGCTGGCATGCGGCTTGAGGATATCGACAATCGGTCCCTCGCGCGGCAGCACGACCTCGATCTCGGCGGCCGGAAACGCGGCGCGCAGCGCAGCCACGCTCTCCGCGAAGCTGCGGTCCGAACCATAGAGCTCGTAGCCCTGATGAACGCAGGCTATGCGCATTGCTATCTTTCCACCTTGCACCCCGAGTCCGCTCAGCACCGGACCTTTCAAAGCGCGGAAGGAACTTCATGCCAAATCCGCACGCCGCTCTACCCGGCGATGGCCACTGCAGGCCGGGAGCAAGGATCATGCCGGGTCTCGAATGTCCGGCCGCGACCCACGAACCCCAGCCGTGCCCCATATCGATACAGATACGTCGCGAAAGTTGACCGATGATGAAGCAAGCCATGTAGCTTGAAGAGAAATTTTACACCTTCATGTGAATATTCGCCCTGGGGGGTACCCTGGCACGGAAGTTGCTGGGCGTGTCATTGCCGTAACAACAACTATGACCGGACCCTGGGGATTTCTTTATTTTGAAACCGGAACGACCTTCCACCCTGATCGAAAAGCCTTCGATCCTGATCCTGGGGACGCGCGGCATTCCGGCTTCTCACGGCGGCTTCGAGACTTTCGCTGAGCGCCTGGCGCTTTTCCTGGCCGGACGCGGCTGGAAGGTCGGCGTCTACTGCCAGAAGGAGGTCGAGCGCGTCGGGCAAAGGGTGACGAGCGAGACCTGGCGCGGCATCGAGCTCATCACCATCGAGGTCGCCTCCAAGGGTCCCCGCGCGACACTGGAATTCGATTGGCAATGCGTGCTCGATGCCGCCAGGCGGCCGGGCGTGTGCCTGGTGCTCGGCTACAATGGCGCGGTGTTCCTGACCTGGCTCAGGCTCATGCGGCGCAAGATCTTCACCAATATGGACGGCATCGAGTGGCGGCGGCCGAAATGGGGCCCGGCGGCGCGCAGTTGGTTCTGGCTCAACGAATGGATCGGCGCCTGGGTCTCGCATCGGCTCATCGCCGACCACCCGGCAATTGCCGACCATCTCGCAACAAGGCGGCCGCGTGGCGCCATCGCCACGATCGCCTATGGCGCGGACCCGGTGACCTCAGCGCCGGAAGAACCCGTTCGCGCGCTCGGGCTCGAACCCGGTAAATACCTGATCTCGATCGCGCGGGTCGAACCCGACAACAACATCCTGCCGATCATCGAAGCCTTCCGCAGCCGCGATCGCGGCGACATGAAGCTGGTGGTGCTCGGCACGCTCAACGACGACATTCCCTACCACCGCGCCGTGCGCGCGGCGGCAGGCAGCACGGTGATCATGCCCGGCGCGATCTACGATCAGGCGACAGTGAAGGCGCTGCGCTACCACGCGCGCTCCTATATGCACGGCCACACCGTGGGCGGCACCAACCCCTCGCTGGTCGAGGCGCTTGCCGCCGGCAACATGGTGATCGCGCATGATAACCGCTACAATCGCTGGGTCGCCGGCGAGGCGGCGATTTACTTCAGCGATGCCGACAGCCTGAGCCAGCGGATCGACGAGGCGCTGGCCGACGACGCGCTGGTGGCGCGCTGCAGCAAGGCGGCGCGAACGCGGGCCCGCGAGGCTTTCCGCTGGGAAGACGTGCTCATTGCCTACGAGAAGGAAGCGCTGCGGCAACTCGGCGTCACCACCGCCGCGCCGGCGAAAGCCGACCGCGCCAAGCACGCATGACCGGCTGGTCGCGCCGCCGGCTCCTCGGCGCGGCGCTGGTCGCGGCAATAGCGCCGCTGGCGAGCGCGCTTCCGCCACTGTCATCTCCAGCGCGTGCCGCCGGGGCATGGCCTTTCAGGCGCGGCGTCAATACCTGGCCCTGGTTTGCACTGACGCGCGAATTTCCTGCACCCCGCACCGACTATGACTGGCCGCCTTTCCAGTCGCAGCGGCCGGTGCCGACGCCGGCCGACCTTGCCCGCCTGCGCGCCAGCGGGCTCGACTTCATCCGCCTGCCTGTCGATCCGGGGCCGTTCCTGGCCGCCGACGCGGGCCAGCGCGCCGACCTCATGGCAATGCTGAGCGCGGCGGTCGAGGCAGCGCTCAGCGCCGATCTCGGCGTCATCGTCAATATACAAGCCAACGGCGCCACGCATTACTGGAATCCCGACCGCATGTATTCGAGCACCGGCGCGCCGGAATTCGCGCGCTACCAGGTCTTTGTCGGCGAAGTGGCCGGCATGCTGGACGATATGGCGCCCGGCAGGATAGCGCTGGAGCCGGTCAACGAGCCGCCGCAGGACTGCTCCTCCGGGCTGTGGCCCAAGGTGCAGGCGGCTCTGCTGAGCGCGGCTCGGGTCTCGGCGCGCAACCTGCCGCTGCTCGCCACCGGCGGCTGCGGCTCGATGGTGCGGGGCCTCGCCGCGCTCGATCCGGCGCCGCTGGCGGCCTTCGAGCCGATCCTGTTCACCTTCCACTTCTACGAGCCCTACCTGTTCAGCCATCAAGGCGCGCCGTGGATGCGCGAGCCGGTCTACCGGGCGCTGAACAATGTGCCGTGGCCAGCCTCCGCCGGGACGCTGGAAAGAACGCTGGCCTCTGTTAGGACAAGGATGGCGCAGGATTCCGAGAGGTCCGACGAAGCCAAGAAGGCCGCCTATGCCGAGACAGAGAAGGTGCTAAAGGTCTATTTCGATGCGCAGCCCGACCGCCGCTTCATCGACCGCTACCTCAAGCAGGTGAGCGACTGGGCGCAGACCCATGGCGTCGCGCGCGAGCGCATCATCATGGGCGAGTTCGGCGCGCTGCGAACCGATGCACGATACACAGCCGCGCCCAACCCGGACCGCGCCCGCTACATCGGCGATGTCCGGCAGAGCGCCGAGGCATTCGGCTTTCCCTGGGCATTCTGGGACCTGTTCGACGGCATGGGCATGATGGACGACACCACGCGCGCTCTCGATCCCGCGATGGTCGAGGCGCTCGGGCTGAGGATGCCGCGCGCTTGACTTGCTGAATCACCAAACCGCGCTAAGGGTTTGGTTTCCATCTGGCGGCGAATGCGTAGCGAGACTCGCCGCGTTCCTACGCCTGCGTCCTTTGACGCGCAACAGGCCTCGCCGGCCGATAAAGCGCCAGCGCGATGACCACGAATTTGGTCATCAGCGTCGTCTTGGAGGCGATGCTTTCGGAGGTGTTGAGCAGGATGAGCCAACCCAGCATCGGCAGCCAGATGCCCGAATGGCAGCGGCGCGCGACCTCGTGCATGAACAGCGCGAAGCCGAAGAAGATCAGAAGCGTGAAGAACGCCCCCTGGTAGAGCGTCAGGCGCAGGATCGGGTTCTCGATGCCTTGCTCAAGGCCGGTGATGCGGCGCATGCTGTCGAGCAGGTCGACATCGGGCCCGACGATCAGGTCGCGCAATTCCAGATGCCTGAAGAGATCGAACATCTCGACGCGGGCGTTGGCGCTGCCGCTGTCGGAAACGAAACGTTCGAGCAGCGCGTCGAAGAAGCCATAATAGCCGGCAAGCGCGATGGCCAGCGGCAACAGCGCGGCGAGCATGATCACCAGCGCGGCGCCCAAGAGATTGACACGTCCGGTGCTGAGCTGCGCCAGGCCCTGGATCAGCAAATAAACGCCGCCGAGCAGGATCGTCAGCACCATGCCCGAGCGGCCGCCGAAGGCGACCAGTGCGCAGAACTGCAGGCCGACAAGCGCCAGCCTGAGCGGCGTCGACAGGGAACGCGAGCCGGATAGCAGCGACAGCACATAGATCGAGGTGACCGTGGCATTGGAGAGCGGGTGCCCCTGCAGCGCGGTGGAGCGCAGATCGTTGACGAACACCGCGCCGTCGAACCTGTAGGGGAACACCAGATGTTTGGTGCCGAACTCGAACAGCGCCAGCAGCGCGTTCGCCGTCATGACGACATGGATGACCGCCTGCAGCCAGGCAAAGGTTTTCTCGTCATCCTCGCTCAGCAGCAGCACGATCAGCGCCGGGGCGACGAAAGTGTCGATCATGCCGGCCATGCCGGGGCGCTGCCTGAGGATGACGACGAAGAGAAGCACGGTCGAGATCACCGCCATCAGCATCGTGGCCGGCCGCCTGTTCGTGACATGGATCACATAGCCGACCGGATTGCCGAAGATGCAGGAGCGCCAGACGAAGACGAGCACGAAGAGATAGGTGGAAGGGTGGATCTTGCTCAGCGGACTGCCTTGCAAGCCGTCGTAATTATAGCCGGCGAGCCACAGCATGCCGCCGGAGACGGAAAACAGAAGCAGCACCGCGATAGTCAGGCCAAGACGGGTCAGCGTGTCGACTGGGACAGTGCGCGGGCCCGCCATGCCATAGCCCGAAGCCGAAACAGGCCGGGCGGTACCAGCCAGGATCGAGGCCATGTCAGGCCGCCTCGTCGACCAGCATGGCGCCGGTCGGCAGCCGCCCCATGACGGATACCGCTTCCGAGGTCGCGGCGACGTCGCGCATCGGCGTCGCATTCAGCCGGGCGACGAGCAGGATCTCGTCGGCCATGGCGACCAGCGGCAGGACGTTGAGGTCGTCGGCAAGCGCGCCGCCGTCGATGACGACGAGCTCGAAGCTGTGATTGGCCTCGGCCAACATGCGATGGGCGAAATAGAGCGCCTGCGCTTCCTGGAACACCGCGGTCGGCCGCCCCCGGCTGACCAGCGCCACGGAACTGCCGGGCGCATAACGGCTGACCGCGTCGAGCGGATATTCGCCGCGCAGCACGTCGAGCACGCCGGGCTGCGGGTCCTTCTGGCCCTTGCCGGCATTTATGTCGATGAACAGCACGCGGCGCCCCCTGGCCGCCGCCGCGTTGGCGAGCTGCCATGCCACCCTCGACCGCTCAGCCTTATCCTCGGGCGGCGATGCCACCAGGATGGATGGTACCAGCGGC
Organism: Mesorhizobium sp. CA16; assembly: GCF_020165175.1. Lineage (NCBI taxonomy): Bacteria > Pseudomonadati > Pseudomonadota > Alphaproteobacteria > Hyphomicrobiales > Phyllobacteriaceae > Mesorhizobium > Mesorhizobium sp. CA16. The sequence continues at coordinate 39,340 of NZ_JAIUHP010000026.1, read as the reverse complement.
CAGTCCGGCGGGCGCCTGGTGGCGGCGGCGATGCGCTGCAGCGCGAGCCCGGCCACGGCGTCGGTCTTCTGGGCGGCAGCGCCGGAGCGGCGGCGCCCCCTGCCCGGCAGCACGCCCAGCACCGGCGCGTCGATGGCCGACTGCATCTGATTGGCGGACAGCACGGTCGGCGACAGATATTCGGCGATCAGCGCCATGCCGATGCCCAGCGCCAGCCCGCCGAAGATGGCGCCGAAGATAAGCAGCCCCTTCGGCGGCCAGCTCTTCTTCAGCGCCGGCATCGCCTCAGAGATGATGCGGGCATTGGTGCTGTTGACGTTGGTCTGCTCGCGCGTTTCCTGGGCGCGCTGCAGGTAATTGGCGTAGACGGTGCGCACGGCATCGAGATCGCGCTGCAGCTCGCGCAGCCTCACCGAGGCCTGGTCGGTGTCGAGCGACTTGCCTTTCAGGGACGCCACCTTGGCCTCCAGGGTCTTCTGGTTGGCCGACGCGCGCTCGTAATCGGTCTCGGCGGCGGTGACGAGGCGGCCGAGCTCACGCGAAATCAGCTTGCGCAGATCGCTGAGCTGCTGCTGCGCGGAGATCATCGAAGGATGGCGCGGCCCGAGCTCGGTGCCGAACTGCGATATCTGGTCGACCAGCGTCGCCTCCTGCGCCCTGAGGCTCGCAATGACCGGCGAGCGCATCGCCTCCGATGTCGCGTCAGGCGCGCCGCCCTGCCGGCGCAGCTGGTCGACCTGCGCCTTGAGCTGCGCCGTGCGGGTCTGGGCGGCGGTCAGTTGCGTGTTGAGATCGGTCAGTTCCTGGTCGCTCACCAGATTGCCGCCCGCCATCACCATGTTGTGCTCGGCCTTGTAGGTCTCGACGGCGTTGGCAGCCTGCTCGACGCGCTTGCGCTGGGCTTCGAGCCGGGCGCTGATTGCATCGGAGGCGTCGGCGGCGGCCTTCGAACGCGCTTCGGCCTGGTCGTCGAGATAGGCCTGCGCGATGGCGTTGGCGAGTTCGGCCGCTAGGTCGGCGCTCTTGGCCGTGATGATGATGTTGAGCACCAGCACCTTGTCGTCTCGCTTCACCGCCAGGCGGCGGCGCAGCGCGTCGAGCGTTTCAGCCGTCCTATCGCCGTCGCTGGCGCCGAAGAACATGCCCAGCCAGCCGCCGAGCCCGCCCTGCCCGTTGAAGTCCGGGTTCTCGGTCAGGTTGGTCGCCTTGATGGCGCGCAGCAGGACGCCGTTCGATTGCGCCACACTCACCTGGCTTTCGACCTGAGTGATGCCGCCATCGGGCGAGATGCGACTGGGATTGACATCGTTGGTGACGACCTGGAGGTCTTGCGGATCGATGATGATCTGCGCCGTCGAGGAATAGAGCGCCGGTGTCAGGAAGGCGTAGATCAGCGTCGTGATAGTGAGCAACGCGACGGTGGCGAAGATCAGCTTGCGGCGGCGCAACAGGATGCGGCCGAGATCGCCAAGCTCGACGGTGGCGGGCGCGGGCGCAGGCGCGTGATAGGCCGGCGCCGGCGCGATCGCCTCCGGAGCGTTCTGCTGAGGCACCATGAGCAGGGGTGATTGCAAAGGTCGCTCCGAGAACGCTCCATCGGCCGGCAAACGAGAAATGCGGCGTTGGTCTAGCTATTCCCGGCAACGATTAAAACACTGTTAATTATGTTCATAAATTGAGGCCGCTCTGGCACGAAGTTTGCACCAACGCAGTAGAATCTAAGTGCAGCCTAAATTGGAGACATCGTGCGCATGCGGCGGGAATTTGATCTGGCCAGCCGGGTCGGCGGCACCGGATGTGCCCAGGGCTGGCGATGCGCCTGACCCTGCGCCTCGACGGCGATTGCGTGCGCGCTTTTCATGTGGCGCTGGCCGAGCGGTTGTCGCTGCTGCCCGGCGTGGAGCTTGCGGTCGATGGCCGTCCGGCGGCGGGCGGCGTGCCGCGCGAAGCCGAAGCGCTGTTCCAGCTTGAGACGCTGATCCATCGCCTGCCCGCCAATGGGACGGCCAGGCGTGTGCCGCTTTCGGCACTGGCCGGCCATGCGAGAGCGTCCGCGCCGGCCGACCTCACTATCGATCTCATCGGCGACGTCGAGCCGCAGGGCAGACGGGTCTGGCGGCTCGCCTATGACGGTGTCTGCGGCGAGCAGGCCCTCCTGGCGCTGATCCTTGCCGGCCGCACGCCGCTGGCCCGCCTGGAACAGAACGGCGCGACAGTCGCCGAGGGCCGGCTCGGCACCGAATATCACGGCATCGCGCTGGCTTCCTTCCAGGACATGCTGGCGCGCAGCGCCAGCCTGATCGTCGCGGCGGTCAACGGCGCCGCCCGCTCATCGCTTCCGGTGCTGCCCGAACCGCCATCCGAGACGGCGCCGTCAGCCATGCCGTCGGCCACGAAGCTCGGTGTGCGTGCGGCCAAGGCGACGGCACGCCGCATCGTCCAGCAGATCTACCATCTGTGCTACAACGCCCCGCATTGGCGGGTCGGCTGGCGCGAGACCGGCGGCAAGGATCTCTACGAGCAGCGCGCTCATCCGCAATCCGGCTGGCGCGATTTGCCGGACGACGGCAGCCGCTTCTACGCCGACCCGTTCCCGGTGCTTCACCGCGGCCAGGTGACGCTGTTCGTCGAGGACTACATCCACCGCACCGGGAAGGCGATCCTGTCGGCAGTGGCGTTTGGCCCGTCCGGCCCAGTCGGCACTCCGAAACCGGTTCTGGAGCTGCCCTACCACCTCTCCTACCCCTTCGTGTTCGAGCGCGACGGCGAGATGTGGATGGTGCCGGAAAGCTCGGCCAACCGGACCGTCGACCTCTACCGCGCCACCGCCTTCCCGGGCGGCTGGGTCAAGGAAGCGACGCTCCTGTCGGACATCATCGCCAGCGACGCCACGCTTGTCGAGCATGGCGGGCGCTGGTGGATGTTCGCCACGGTGCGCGACGGCGGCGGCGCCTTCTCGGACCAACTGCATCTGTGGTCGGCGCCGGATTTCCGCGGGCCGTGGACGCCGCACCCGAAGAACCCCGTTATGATCGACATCGCCTCGGCGCGGCCGGCGGGCCGCATGGTCAGCCGCGGCGGCCAACTCCTTCGCCCGGTGCAGGACTGCCGCAGGAGCTATGGCGCCGCGCTCGGCATAGCGAGCGTCACTCAGCTTGACGAGAGCGGCTTTGGACAGGTCGTCGAAACGATCCTCAACCCCTGTGCCGGCTGGGCCGGCCGCAAGCTGCACACGCTCAACGAGGCGGGCGGGCTGGAATTCATAGATGGTTCGGCAATGGCGCCGCGCTGGAAGCAGATCCAACGGCGCGACGTCATGCCTGCGGGCCGTGGAGACCACAAATGAGCATCATAGAGGACCGCAAAGCGCCCGCCGTGCCGGCCGACCGGACCGAAGTCGAAGTGGCGATCGTCGGCGCGGGGCTCGCCGGAACCGTGCTGGCGCTGTCGCTCGCCAAGGCGGGCCGCAAGATCGCGCTGGTCGATCCGCATCGTATCCATCATGACGAATTCCGGGCCGAGAAAACCCGGGCGGAGCAGATGGGACTGTTCGAGAAACTCGGCCTCGGCCCGGTTTTCAGGTCTCTCGTCACCCCGATGACAGACGTCCATGTCTTCCGCTTCGGCCAGCTGTTCGAGCGCAAGCAAAGCTGGGAGTACGCCTTTTCCTACACGCCGCTGGTCAACGGCCTGCGCGCGGCGCTGCCTCCGCAAGTGCCGCTGACGATCGGCAAGGTCGCGGAGGTCTCGACGGGACCGGACCGGCAGCGGCTGGTGCTCACCGACGGCTCCGTGATCGATGCCCGGCTACTGGTCGTGGCCACCGGCTATGGCGAGGCGGTGCGGCGCGCGATCGGCGTCGAGCGCGTCGAGGAATCGAAGGCGCATTCGCTGACGTTGGGGTTCGATCTCGCGGTGACGCCGCAGGAATTCGGCTTGTCGTCCCTCACCTTCTACGGAAGGCGGATCGCCGATCGCATTGCCTTTCTTACCATCTTCCGGATCGGCGAGCGGATGCGCGCGAACATGTTCGTCTACCGGACCGTCGCCGATCCGTGGGTGCGGTCGTTCCGCGAGGATCCGCAAAGGATGCTCCTGGAGTTGATGCCGGAGATCGCGGCTCGATGCGGCAACTTCGCCGTCGCCAGCGAGGTCGAGGTGAGGCAGGTCGGCCTGACAACGACGCAGGGGCATCGGCGCGACGGTGTCGTCTTCATCGGCGATGCGTTCGCCACGACCTGCCCGGCGCAAGGCGACGGCATCCACCGGGTACTGACCGATGTCTATTGCCTCAGTTCGACGCATATCCCCGCCTGGCTCGAGACGCCCGGCATGGCGGCCGACAAGATCTGCGCCTTCTACGACGATCCTGCCAAGATCGCCGCCGACGCCAGGGCCATGCGCGCCAGCATCTATGCAAAGCGGATAACCACCGAGACGGGGCTTGAATGGCGGCTGCGCCGCTTGCGCAACAACACCGCGCGGCGCTTGATGATCTTTGCCCGTCGATTCCGCGAGGCGGGAAAATCGGGTGACGCCGGACCTGGCCCAGAGGGAACTGCTTTCGAGCAAACCAGCAAGGCACCGGCCGGCTTGGGAACATGATCGTGAGCGATCTTACCAATCCGTAAGTCGCGGTCCCTGGCAAAGCCGGTTTAGATCGTGGCGAGCAGTGTCTCCTGCTCGGCGGGACAGCACTCCCGTCGCTCCAATGGCCCGCTGCCACCTTTATCGGTTCGGCGGCGGGCTATCGAATGGCGACTCTCACAAAGCGGATTATCCTACGAGGACCCGGTAAAGGTCGCGACCGGCAAAGCCAGCATGCGTTCCAGCATCTACGCCAGGCGCATCGCCATGGAAACAGGGCTCGAATGGCGGCTGGGCCGCCTGCACAACAACACCGCGCGCCAGCTTGTGATTCTGGGCCGCAAGATAAGCCGTCGCGAAGAATTGCCGGCGCCGAGCGCGGCGTAAAGCGGAGATTCCAAGCGCGGACAAGCTGGCGGGACAGCCCCCCTCTGCCCTGCCGGGCATCTTCCCCGCAAGGGGGGAGATTGGCTGTACCCATCGCTTCGCCCTATCTTCAGACTCCAACAAGGATGGCGACCATGACCCGCATCCGGGCGATGACGAGAAACGACCTGGCCCATGTGTCGCGGCTGCTCGGCCAATCGTGGCGGCGGACCTATGCGCCGATCATGGGCGACGAGACCGTGGCCAGGATCTCCGATGAAAGGCACGCGCCGGAAAGGCTCGCGGCTGAGCTCGATGACGAGGACAAGATGTCCTTCGTCGCCGAGCGCGCCGATGGCTCGATTGCCGGCTATGCGATGGCGGCAATGGACGGAAAAGGCGATGTGATGCTGCAGCGGCTCCACATCGAGCCGCAGGCCTTCGGCAGCGGCCTTGCGGTCGACCTTCTGCATGCGGTGCTTGCCGCGCATGCCGGCATCCCCAGCATCGCGCTGGAGGTGATAGAAGGCAACGACCGCGCGATCGCCTTCTACCGCAAGCACGGCTTCGAAGTGGTCGAACGCCGGGAAGCGGCCCACGGCGTCGGCGGTCACGCCTCGCTGATCATGCGCCGCATGCTGCCGATGGCTTAGAGGTTATGAAGTTGATGAAAGCACCCCTTGCTGACCTGGCGGGCATTGCCTGCCTATGCGGTGGTGCTTGCGACGCAGCTGCCACGCTTGGGACAACAACTATCGGCTTTTTTTGGCGGCCCTCGGCGGCAATGCCGATCGCGTCACAGCCAGGCGGCGCTCCGCCAGATTCGAGACGGTCCAGGTGGTTCCGTCAGAGCTCCGAGGGAGTGCAGCCAGCCGGAACCACCCGCCCGCCTTGTGTCCTTCCCAAGACGCATGGACGATACGAGTCTGTGCCCGGCCCAGCTTTGATCCGGATCAAGCGCATGTGCCGGCTGGACGTCCCGCCTTAGGCCCCTATATTCGCGAGCGCTGATTTTCCTTCGGAGCAAGACGCATGAGCCTCGGCAAACAGAAACTCGGCAGCCAGGGACTCGAAGTCTCTGCCATCGGCCTCGGCTGCATGGGGATGAGCCAGGCCTACGGCCCGGCCGACGAGGCGGAGTCGATCGCGACGATCCACCGGGCGATCGAACTCGGCTGCACTTTTCTCGACACGGCCGAGGTCTACGGCCCCTTCGCCAATGAGGAGCTGCTTGGACGCGCGCTGAAAGGTCGGCGCGATCAGGTGACGATCGCGACGAAGTTCGGCTTCCGCATCGCCGACGGCAAGCAGGCCGGGCTCGACAGCCGGCCCGAGCATATACGCGAGGTGGTCGACGCTTCGCTCTCGCGGCTCGCCACGGACCGCATCGACCTCCTTTACCAGCACCGCGTCGACCCCGCAGTGCCGATGGAGGATGTCGCGGGCGCGGTCGGCGAACTGGTGGCGCAGGGCAAGGTGCGGTTCTTCGGCCTGTCGGAGGCGGGCATTGCCAACATCCGCCGCGCGCATGCCGCGCATCCGGTCTCTGCGCTGCAGAGCGAATATTCGCTTTGGGAGCGCAACCTCGAGCCCGAGATCATCCCGGCGCTGAAGGAGCTCGGCATCGGCCTGGTGCCGTTCGCGCCGCTCGGCCGTGGCTTCCTCGCCGGCGACGTCAGGCGCGCGGAGGAGTATCCCGAAGGCGATTTCCGCCGCGGCGATCCACGCTACCAAGGCGAGAATTTCGACCTGAATGTCGCGGCGGCCGCCACGGTGCGCGACATCGCCGCGGCAAAGGGCGTCAAACCCGGCCAGATCGCGATCGCCTGGCTGCTCGCCAAAGGCCCGGATTTCGGCATCGACATCGTGCCGATTCCCGGCACCAAGCGCCGGGCCTATCTGGAAGAGAATGTCGCGGCGGCCGACATTGCGCTCGACGCCACCGAGATGCTGGGGCTCGACATGGCGCTGACGCCCGACAAGGTGTCAGGGCCGCGCTACAACGAGCGGACGATGTCTCTGGTGGACCGGTAGAAGCTGGCTAATCTCCCTCGGGAGGATTGGGCAACGGCCCTACTTTTTCTTGCAGTCCGACATCGCCTCCATCGCTTTCCTCGCCTCACCCTCGCTGGCGTATTTCTTCTTGCCGAGATCGACGACAAGCGTGCCGTCGGGCTTCTTCGGCACGATCTCGCATTGCTTCGACACGGCGTCCCTGGCGACCCAGTATTGCTCGGCTGCCATGACCGGCAGGCTCATGATGCCGGTGGCGAGGATTGCGGCGAGGATGGTGCGAACCATTGCGGACCTCCATGGCTCTGGTTGGAACGCAACGCGAAACAGGCGGGCGCCGATTGGGCGACGCACGACACGCTGCCTTTGGAAAACGCCCTGTCCGCCGCTGTGTTCCGGCGGCTCAGGCGCGCGAATGCGGATCGATGCTGTAGGGATGCACCGGATAATCCGGGCCGATCGTCTCGCTGACGCGTCCCATCCAAGCATCGACCGCGGGATAGTCGGCGAGCGAGAAACCGCAGTCCTCGGCGCGGTGGCTGTAGGCGTAGACGGCGATGTCGGCGATGGTGAGCGCGTTGCCGACCAGGAATTGGGTGTCGGCCAAGCTGCGCTCCAGCGCGCCCAGCGCGCGCACGCCCGCCTCGCGCTTGCCGGCAACCATCGCCTGGTTACGCTCCAGCCGGCCGGTCAGCGTCCAGTAGCGCAGCGAGCCGATGACCGGCTCGATATGGTACTGCTCGAAGAACAGCCATTGCATCACCTTGGCGCGGGCAAAGCGGTCCGAGGGAAGGTAGGGTGTGCCCTCGGCGAGATAGGCGAGGATCGCGTTCGACTCGGCGATCGCCTCGCCATTGCCCAGCCCGAGCACCGGAACTGCGCCTGCCGGGTTGAGCTTCAGGAACGTCTCAGTGTGGCTCTCGCCCTCGAAGATCGAGATGATACGGGTGTCGTAGGCGATGCCGAGCAGCCCGAGCAGGACGCGAACCTTCCAGGCATTTTGCGACGGGAGATAATCGTAGAGCGTGAGCATGGAGTGCATTCCTCGTTGGTGGATTGGCTTGCCATGCGGCGAATGACGGCGCCACCCGATTCAGGCGGGGCGCAGATCAACGCAGAAAGGTCTGCGCCGTGACGGAACTCGGCCTATCATGGTGGCCGCGTGAACCCTCACCGTCTCGCAATATCCTTTGCCACCGCCTGCGCCTCGATGCCGATCTCGCGCAGCAGGCCGGTGACCGGGTTGTAGAAGCCGACGAGATAGACGCCGAGCTCCGTCGCGCGGGCGTTCACGCCGCTCTTGTCCGGCCTGAGCTGCGCCGGCAGGAAGCCGTCATAGGCCGGGCGGAAGCCGGTGGCGAAAATAGCCGCGTCGAATTTCTTCTCCACCCCGTCGGCGAATTTCACGCCGTCCCCGGTGAAGCTTGCGATATCCGGTGCGATGCCGATCCGGCCGGCCTTGATCGCCGCCACCGTGCCGACGTCGATCACCGGAATGCGGCCGGCTTCGATCCCCTGCATGATGCCCTGCCGCGGCCGCACGATGCCGTATCTCTCCAGCCGGCCCAGCGCCAGATCGAGGATCTTTGGCAACACCCAGTCGTTCAGCGCCTGCGGCATTGCCCGGCTGGCGATCCCCACCATCTGGATCGGCACGCCGAACAGCTGGCGCGGCACGATATGAACACCCTTGCGCACCGAGATTGTGGGCCTGGCGCCGCTTTCAGCCAGGTCGAGCGCGATCTCCGCGCCCGTATTGCCCATGCCGACGACCAGCACGTTTTTGCCGACATAGGGTGCTGCCTCTGTGTAGGCGGCGCTGTGCAGCACTTTGCCCCCGAAAGCTTCGAGTTCGGGGAAGCTCGGCATGACCGGTTGGGCGTTGTTGCCAGTGGCGACAACAATTTTGCGGGCATTGAACAGCCCGGCATCGGTCTGGACCAGCAGGCGTTCGCCTTCGCGGCGGACCGATTTGACGGTGACGCCGAAGCGCGGCTTGAGCCCGAAACGCCCGGCATAGGCATCGAGATAGGCGACCACCTTCTCGCGCGGCACGTAACGCGGGTGGCTTTTCGGGAACGGCACGAACGGCAGCGACGAGAAGGATTTCACCGTGTGCAGGTGCAGTCGCCGGTAATGCCGGCGCCAGGACGGCGCAACCTCATCGGCCTTTTCAAGGATGATGAAGTCCTGCCCCGCCTGTTTGAGGCAGGCAGCAACGGCGAGCCCGGCAGGACCGGCGCCGACGATGACGACATTGGTATCCAAATGGCTTTCCTCCCGCCAAAGCGGCAAAAGCTATGACAGGAGGGGTTCGAGGGGCAAGTAGGGAGAAGCACCTACAGGCAGCCGCCCTACTCCATCGCGCCCGGCGTCTCGGGCTCATCCTCGGGCGGTTCGAGGATCTCGATCAGTTTCGCCACACGGGCGCCGGGCATGGCGTGGCCCTCATTGACCAGCGCCTCGTCGGCGCCGATCCAGGCGAAGGCCTCGCGCAGTTCCTCGAGGCTGGCGCCGGTGAGCGCGATATCGGCGATGACGGCCTCGTCGACCGGTCCAAGCACGGAAATGATCTCGTTGCGGGTCATCTTGTCCTTCCCCATGGGTCGATTGCCCAGGAAAACGATCGACCGGTGAAGCCGGTTCCGAAAATCCGCGGGCCGGCTTCTACCAAACGAGGCCCAATGCTATGGCTCGCCCATGAAGCCCGCCCTCCTCCTCGCCGCCCTGCTTTCGTCCACGCCGGCGCTCGCCGATTGGAAACCTATCGAGAAAATCGAGACTTATGCCGTCTCGGGCGACAGCGCGGAGCAGCTCTATCTCTCGATCGGCAAGAAAGGCCCGGTGATCGGCAAGGATTCGGCCGGCAACGAACGGCGTGTCATCGCGCACACTTTCTTCAAGCTGACCTGGCAGCGCGACTACCAGCCGCAAGGCGGCGCCTGCGTGCTGAGGGCGGCGCGGCCGAAGCTGATCATCACCTATACGCTGCCCAAGCCGGCGGGGAAACTTGGCTCAGCCTTGCAAACGCGCTGGGACGCCTTCGCCGCCGGGCTGATCGCGCATGAGAAGGTGCATGGCGCCGGCATCGTCGACATGGTGGACAAGATCGTCGCCTTCAGCACCGGCCTCACAGCCCAGAACGATCCCGGCTGCAAGAAGGTCCGGGCCGAGCTGACGGCCTATCTCGACCAGCTCTCCAAGGCGCAGCGCCAGGGCAGCCGCGATTTCGACAAGATCGAGTTCGGGCAGGACGGCAACATGCTGAAGCTGATCGCGGCGTTTCTGGGCGGAGGCTGAGAACGAAGGCAAGAGCGGCAGCGACAGCCCCGCTCCCTGCGCCATGGCGGAAGTAATGCGCGCGTCCTGGATGGATAACGACCAATCCCGTTGGCGACGTAAATCAGCAGGATTCGGCTTTTCTCGGACACGCTGAAATCTATTACATTAACGATTCCTAATATCCATCGGTGGCGTTTGAAGATCAATCGGCCGCCCTCCGGCGACTGGCTGGATCCACTTCGCTTCAGCGCAGCCTTCGCTCAAACTGTCTTCGACGATGGTAGTAAGCAAGGCGCGCCGCCGCTTTACAGGTGGATGTGGTAGCGCTACCGTTTCACAGTCGCGTGACCTGGGGGGAGCTGGGGCAAACGTCGCCGACGCCAGTGGTGGGTGCTTGCCGGCATCCGTTTCAGCCACACCTTGATTGGAACGGCTCCCCGCGAGATTCGCAGGGACCATCGGGAGGAGTTCGATGGCGTCTGTCGCGATTGGCGATGTCTACAAATCGTTCGGGGCCACCCAGATCCTGCATGGCGTCAGCGTCGACATAGACGACGGCGAGTTCGTCACGCTGGTGGGGCCCTCAGGCTGCGGAAAATCGACCCTTCTCAGGATGATCGCCGGCCTGGAAAAGATTTCGCGCGGCCATATCTCGATCGGCAGCCGTATCGTCAACGACGTTGCGCCGAAGGAGCGCGACGTCGCCATGGTCTTCCAGAACTACGCGCTCTATCCGCATATGACGGTTGCCGAGAACATGGCGTTCTCGCTCATGCTCAAGGGTGTCCCGAAGGCTGAAAGCGATGCCGGGGTGAAGCGGGCGGCCGAAATCCTCGGGCTGGTGCCGCTTCTGTCGCGCTATCCCCGCCAGCTTTCGGGCGGCCAGCGCCAGCGCGTCGCGATGGGCCGGGCAATCGTGCGCAATCCGCAGGTGTTCCTGTTCGACGAGCCGCTCAGCAATCTCGACGCCAAGCTGAGGGTGCAGATGCGGGCCGAAATCAAGGAACTGCACCAGCGGCTGAAGACCACGACGGTCTATGTCACCCACGACCAGATCGAGGCTATGACCATGGCGGACAAGATCGTGGTCATGCATGACGGCCTCGTCGAGCAGATCGGACCGCCGCTCGAGCTCTACGACCGGCCAAACAACCTGTTCGTGGCAAGCTTTATCGGCTCGCCCGCCATGAACCTGCTCAAGGGCGCATTCGCCAATGATGGCCCACCGTCGTTCAGGGGTGCAGGAGGCATTTCCGTGCCTTTGCGGAAGCCTCCCTCCATCGGCAACGGCGAAGCCATGGTGCTCGGAGTACGACCCGAGCATCTGCGGCTGGCCGACGACGGCATTCCAGTCAAGGTGGCGGTGATCGAGCCGACCGGGTCGGAAGTGCAGATCATCGGCCGCACGGCCGGCGGGGAGGACATCGTCGCCAATTTCCGCGAGCGCCATTCCTTCGCGCCGGGAGAAACCATTCGGCTGTCGGTCGACCCCGGTCCGATCCACTTGTTCCACGGCGAGACCGGCAAGCGAATCGAGACGGCGCGATAAAACCAGGCAACGGCAGAGCAACAGGAGGAAACGAGTATGAAGTTCACCAGACGCGATGTAATCCGCACGACCGCAGCCGCGGCGGCCGGAGCCCTGGGCAGCCGCTTCGTCGGCTCGAGCGCATTCGCCCAGGAAGGCGTGACCTACAAGCCCGAGGAAGGCGCCAAGCTCAGGCTGCTGCGCTGGTCGCCCTTCGTGCAGGGCGACGAGGACCAGTGGCTGAAGAATACCAAGAGGTTCACCGAGGCGACGGGCGTGGAGGTGCGCGTCGACAAGGAAAGCTGGGAAGACATCCGTCCCAAGGCGGCGGTCGCCGCCAATGTCGGCTCCGGCCCCGACCTGATGTTCGTCTGGTTCGACGACCCGCACCAGTATCCCGACAAGCTGCTCGATGTGACGGAACTCGGTGATCATCTCGGCAAGAAGTATGGCGGCTGGTACGACGGCCCGAAACAATATGCGACGCGCGAGGGCAAGTTCATCGGCTTGCCGCTGGCCACCATCGGCAACGCCATCGTCTACCGCGAAAGCTGGGTCAAGGAGGCAGGCTTCTCCGAATTCCCAAAGGACACGGCCAGTTTCCTGGAACTTTGCAAGGCGTTGAAGGCGAAAGGCCATCCCGCCGGCTTCACCCATGGCCACGGCGTCGGCGACGGCAACAATTACGCGCATTGGCTGCTGTGGAGCCACGGCGGCCAGATGGTCGACGAAGCCGGCAAGGTAACGATCAACAGTCCGGAGACGCTCAAGGCGATCCAGTATGCGCAGGAGCTCTACAAGACCTTCATCCCCGGCACCGAAAGCTGGCTCGACGTCAACAACAACCGCGCATTCCTGGCTGGGGAAGTGAGCGTGATCGCCAACGGCATCTCAGCCTACAACACAGCAAAGATCAACAAGGACAAGGACCCGAAGCTGGCCGAGATCGCCAAGGACATCCGCACGACCAACATGCCGATCGGGCCGGTCGGCAAATCGGTCGAGCTTTTCCAGGTGACCACGGCCGTCATCTTCAATTACACGCCCTACCCCAATGCCGCCAAAGCCTATCTGCAGTTCATGTTTGAGGACCCGCAAATGTCCGACTGGATCACTTCGTCGGCGGGCTATTGCTGCCAAACGCTGAAAGCCTTCGACAACAACCCGGTTTGGAAGGCCGACCCCAACAATGCAGCCTACGCGAAAGCCTCGGCGACGCTGCGCCCCAACGGCTACGCCGGGCCGCTCGGCTATGCATCCGCCGCGACAATGGCTGACTACGTGCTGGTCGACATGTTCGCCAAGGCGGTGACGGGCCAGGCGACGCCGCAGGAAGCGATGGAGGAGGCCGAAAAACGCGCCAATCGCTACTACCGCGTCTGATCCTGGCGCAGTTTGAAGCAGGATGACCGCGCTTTGCGGCTTACTCGAGCCAAGCGCGGTCAGCCACAGTTCCACCCGCATAACAAGGAGCCCGCGCCATGGCCGTGCCGTCCGTTGCCGTTCAGACGCGCCCGTCGATCCGTTCGAGGCTCGCCGAGAGCAGGAACGCTCTCGGCTTCGGCTTCATGCTGCCGGCGGCGGCGCTGCTCCTGGTCTTTCTCACCTATCCGCTCGGGCTCGGTGTCTGGCTCGGCTTCACGGACACGCGCATCGGCCGGCCGGGCATCTTCATCGGCGTCGAGAACTACGAATATCTGTGGAGCGACAGCGTCTTCTGGCTCTCGGTATTCAACACGCTGCTCTACACGGTCAGCGCTTCGATCCTAAAATTCGTGCTCGGCCTCTGGCTGGCTCTCATCCTCAACGAGAAGCTGCCCTTTAAGTCATTCTTCCGCGCCGTCGTGCTGCTGCCCTGGGTCGTACCGACGGTGCTGTCGGCCATCGCCTTCTGGTGGATCTACGACTCGCAGTTTTCGATCCTGTCCTGGGCGTTGCAGCAGATGGGCCTGATCGACCACCGCATCAATTTTCTCGGTGACCCGACCAATGCGCGCGCCTCGGTCATCGCGGCCAATGTGTGGCGCGGCATTCCCTTTGTCGCCATCACGCTGCTTGCCGGTCTGCAGACCATTCCGCAATCGCTCTACGAGGCCGCTACGCTCGACGGCGCCAGCCGCTGGCAGCTGTTCCGCTACGTGACCCTGCCGTTGCTGACGCCGATCATAGCCATCACGATGACGTTTTCGGTTCTGTTCACCTTCACCGATTTCCAGCTGATCTACGTGCTGACCCGCGGCGGGCCGGTGAACGCCACGCATCTGATGGCGACATTGTCCTTCCAGCGCGGTATTGCGGGCGGCCAACTGGGCGAAGGCGCGGCAATCGCGGTTGCCATGATTCCTTTCCTGCTGGCCGCGATCCTGTTCAGCTATTTCGGGCTGCAACGGCGCAGATGGCAGCAAGGCGGCGGAGACTGACATGGCCGCGATCAAGGAAGTCGAGCGCCTGGAGACCGACGAAGGCGGCATGGGATACCTGCAAAGCCTTCCGCGGCGTGTGGTGACGGTCTATCTGCCGCTGCTGGTGTTCCTGATCGTGCTCCTGTTTCCGTTCTACTGGATGACGATCACGGCGATTAAGCCCAATCTCGAGATGACCGACTATGTGAACTACAATCCGCTCTGGGTCGTGCATCCGACGCTGGAGCACATCCGTTATTTACTCTTCGAGACCTCCTATCCAGGTTGGTTGCTCAACACGATCATCATCTCGACCGCCGCAACTTTCCTGTCGCTGGCGGCTGCCGTGCTTGCCGCCTACGCGATCGAGCGGCTGAGGTTTTCGGGCGCGCGGCAGGTTGGCCTTGCCGTCTTCCTCGCCTATCTCGTGCCGCCCTCTATCCTGTTCATTCCGCTATCGGTGATGGTGTTCAATCTCGGTCTTTACGACACGCCGTTCGCGCTGATCCTCACCTATCCGACCTTCCTCATCCCGTTCTGCACCTGGCTTCTGATGGGCTACTTCCGCTCGATCCCCTTCGAGTTGGAGGAATGCGCGCTCATCGATGGCGCGAGCCGCTGGCAGATCCTCACCAAGATCGTGCTGCCGCTGTCGGTTCCCGGCCTGATCTCGGCCGGCATCTTCGCTTTCACCTTGTCCTGGAATGAGTTCATCTATGCGCTGACCTTCATCCAGTCTTCGGAGAAGAAGACGGTGCCGGTCGGAGTGCTCACCGAACTCGTTCGCTCCGACGTCTATGAATGGGGCGCGCTCATGGCCGGCGCGCTGATCGGCTCGCTGCCGGTGGTGGTGCTCTATTCCTTTTTCGTCGAGCACTATGTTTCATCGATGACGGGCGCGGTGAAGGAATAGAAGCGCACCAACGCCTGCGTCGCCGCGTCGCGGATGGTGCGGACACGACGAGAGTTCCGCGTTAAGCCGCCCGCCAGATAGGCCATCGATGGCATCGCCCGACGCCAGACCATCGGCACGCCGAAAGTATCGGGTGTTTCGACGCGTCACAACCGACTTTGTCCGCCATCGTAAAGCGGCCGCGGCGATCGAATTCAGCAAAATATCAGCAGCCGTTCAGGACAAATAAGCTCGCCGCGGCAATGCTTGCGCTTCGATCACTGCGACGAGCACTGGAGGTTGGTCATGAACATCAACGCTGACGCGCCGTTCCCTCCCGCCCAGTTGGCGCGAGAGGAATTGCTTCGTTTCCTCTCGACCGGTTTCGCCGGCCCGTGCTTCGGCGAAAGCAACGAGGTGCTGAACTATCTCGAAAAGGCGGCATCCAGCGAGACATCGGCTGATCCGACCTTCGGACGCCCCCGGCCGCGGCTGCGCCTTCGCGGCATTGTCTCACGCTTGCACCTGTTTCCGGCTTGACCTCAGCCGCATTTGCCGTTCCCATGAACGGCGCGCAATGAGGCGCGGCGATGAGGCGGCGGGTTGGCGCTACGGATCGGCGGCGCGGTTCTGGATCTTGACCGGGGTACGCTCCGGCGCGACGGCGAGATTGTGCCCGTCCGGCCAAAAACTCTCGAGTTGCTCGCCTTCCTGACGCGCAATCCCGGACGGGTGCTGAGCAAGGACGAGCTGTTGCAGGCAGTCTGGCCGGGCGTCATCGTCACCGAGGACTCGCTCACCCAATCGATCCGCGACGCGCGCAAATCCATTGGCGACGAGGCGCAGGCGCTGATCCGCACGGTACCGCGGCGAGGCTACCTGTTCCAGCCGGAGATCGAGGCGGCACCAGCGCCCGTCGGCGCCATGCCTGCTGCCCGGGCGGAGCCGATGGTGGCTATTTTGCCGTTCCAGGTCGATCCGGTCGACGGCACTGCCAAGGCATTGTTCGACGGCGCGGTCGAGGAGATCACCAATGCGCTCTCCTACTTCAAGACTGTCGCCGTGCTGGCGCGTCATTCCGCTTTCGCTTTGGCCGAGCATTCGCGCGAGGACATCCGGGCGACCGCCGTGCGCTTCGGAGCCGACTACCTCGCCGAGGGCAGCGTCGGGACTTCCGAAGCGGAATACAGCGCACGCGTGGTGCTTACCGAGACGACGTCCGGGCGACGCGTCTGGGGCCAGAGCTTCACCTTCGCCAAAGGCGAGATCTTCACGTTCCAGACGATGGTGGCGCAACGCATCGTGACGGCCCTGGTTACCAATATCGAAAGCGCAGTGATGCGGCGCGGCCTACCCGCAGCCGCGGCCAATGTCGAAGCCTATCTGCATTTCCTGCGGGGGAAGGAGCTGCTGCGCAGCTACGGCGAACGGGTCAACCAGGATGCGCGCGAGCATTTCCTCAAGGCGATCGAGCTTGATCCGCAATCAGGGCTGGCACATGCCTATCTTGCCCTCGCCGAAGTGATTATCGGCGGCTATAACGACGCGCCGCGCGCCGCGCTCGACCAGGCGCGCGACCGTGCGCTGCATGCGATCGCGCTCAGCCCGGACGAGGCGCGCTGCCACCGCATGCTGGCGCTGACGCTTCTCTATCGCGGGCGCGACGAATACGACGCAGTCGAGAAGCACTTCGCCCGCGCGCTTGATCTCAACCCTTACGATGCGGACACGCTCGCCCAAACCGGCTTCTTCCGGGCGCTGCGTGGCGACGGCGAGGCCGGGCTGGCCCTGCTCGACAAGGCCATCCAGCTCAATCCGATGCATCCGACCTGGTACTATTACGATCGGGGCGAAGCGCTGCTGATCCTCGGGCGCTACCGCGAAGCGGCTGCGTCCTTCTCATGCCTGCCCCGCAAGAGCGCCTGGCAATGGGCGAGACTGGCAACGTGCCACGCCCTGGCCGGTGATGCCGGGAAGGCGCTGGCCTGCGTGCGTGAAGGACGCGCCCTCGAGCCCGGCCTCACCATCGCGCAAATCATCGAGGAAACGCGCATCGAGCGATCCGAGGACCGCGAAAGAATACGCGAGGGTCTCGAGCTGGCAGGCTGGGACAGCGACGGCCCGCTGCTCGCTAAAAACTGATCTCCACCGCGGCGGCACTTCGCTTCGCCTGGCCATGAAACACCGCCTCGATGTTGTTGCCGTCGGGATCGAGCAGGAAGCAGGCATAGTAGCCGGGGTGGTAGGGGCGCTCGCCCGGCGCGCCATTGTCCTTGCCGCCGGCGGCGAGCCCGGCCTGGTAGAAGGCGTCGACCATGGCGCGGTCCTTCGCCTGGAAGGCGAGATGGTGACGGCCGGTGAGCACGCCTTGGGCGGAACGGCTGTCGGGGGTCGAGACGAACAGCTCGTCGGCCCAGAAATGGTCCTCAGCGCCGCCGCCGATCGGGATGCCCAGCACTTCGAACAGGCTGCTGTAGAAGCGCCGGCTGGCCTCGATGTCGCGCACCACCAGGTGAAGGTGATCGATGAGCCGGCCGCGATAGAGTTCCATGGGATGCTCCTGGTTGAGAGGGTAAATCTAGATGGGACGGGTGTGCGGTCAATGACGGGTACTGCCGGCTGCTGACACTTCAGCCACTCGCGGGACAGCGGCTGGGACAACGAAATCGGCCCTCAAAAAAAATCCGGATAAAAAATGCAACCAGATTGTAGGATCGGCCTTCGCTCCGGCGTCCTTCGGACGCAAGCGGCCCGGTGGACTGGAAAAACCGTGCCGCATCAAACAGGATGCCTTATGGCATGGAGAAAACCATGAACCATTCTTATCGTTGGGTCATCGTCGCGGCCGGCGCGCTGATGACCTGCGTGGCGCTCGGCGCCATGTTTTCGCTGGCGATCTTTCTGGAGCCGATGTCGCTCGACACGAACTGGTCGCGCACCGGCATTTCCAGCGCCATGACCTTGAATTTCCTGGTGATGGGTCTGGGCGGCTTCGCCTGGGGCGCGATCTATGACCGGGTCGGCGCCAGGCCCGTGGTGCTTGCGGGCGCGGTGCTGCTTGGACTGTCGCTGGTCGTGGCGAGCCGGGCGACCTCGCTGCTGGTCTTCCAGCTCAGCTACGGTGTCATCGTCGGGCTGGCGGCCAGCGCCTTCTTCGCGCCGATGATCGCGCTCACCACCGCCTGGTTCGACACCAACCGAAGCCTTGCCGTCTCGCTGGTCTCGGCCGGCATGGGCGTCGCGCCGATGACGATCTCGCCCTTCGCCCGCTGGCTGATCACGGCCTATGACTGGCGCACCGCCATGTTCGACATCGGCGTCATGGCCTGGGTGCTCTTGTTGCCCGCCGTCTTGCTGGTGCGCCAGCCACCGGCGGCGGTCGCAGCCAGCGACGGCACGCCGGCGCCCGTCACCGACGATCCCGGCATGAGCGTCGGCCAGGCGCTGCGCTCGCCGCAATTCATCGTGCTGGGCCTCACCTTCTTCGCCTGCTGCGCGGCGCATTCGGGCCCGATCTTCCACATGGTGAGCTATGCCATGTCCTGCGGCGTGGCGCCGATGGCGGCCGTGACGATCTATAGCGTCGAGGGGCTGGCCGGCCTTGGCGGGCGCGTGCTCTACGGCGTGCTCGGCGACCGGCTGGGCGTCAAGCCTGTGCTGGTCGCCGGGCTTGCTATCCAAGGCCTGGTGATCGCAGCTTATCTCACCGTCGGCCAGATCGAGCAGTTTTACCTTCTGGCCGTCATCTTCGGCGCCACCTATGGCGGCGTGATGCCGCTTTACGCGGTGCTGGCGCGCGAATATTTCGGCCTGCGCATCATCGGCACCGTCCTCGGCGCGGCCACGATGCTCTCCAGCCTCGGCATGTCGCTCGGGCCGCTCGCCGGCGGCATGATCTACGACGCCACTGCCAGCTATCGCTGGCTGTTCATCGGCTCGGCGCTGATCGGGCTGGGCGCCGCCGGCATCGCGATTGCCTTCCCGCCGCAGCCGAGCCGGCAGAAACTGCAGATGGCTTGAGAACTGCTGATGGTCTCCCCCCTTGTGGGGGAGATTAGCCAGTCCTCTCACCCGGTCCCCGTGCCCGTGCGTACCGCCTCGCGGTCGCTCTCGTCGCGCTTCACCCGCTCGTCGGAGATCAGCACCACCGGGCATGGGCTGCGCTGCAGGACGGCCGTCGTCGTCTCGCCGAAGATCAGTTCCTCGCCCTGGCGCCGAGCCACGCCCATGACGATCAACGCCACGTTGCGGCCGGCCTGGCGGGCGATGGCGTCGGCGGCGGCGGCTCTGCTGCGGATCGCCGTCTCGATCTCGACGCCGTAGCGGTCGGCAAGCGCGACAATGTCCTTCAGCACGGCTTCCCTGCGGCGGTGGGAGACGGTGTCGCGAAGCTCGTCGCGGCCGGCCCGTGCGACATAGAGCGTCTTGACGGGCGCGCCGGTGACGGCGGCGACGGCCAAAGCCAACTCGGCGCCGCGCCGGGCAACGGCCGTGCCGTTGACCGGCACCAGTATCTTGCCCGATCGCGGGCCGAGCCGAGGCATCTGGCGGCCGGCGGTGGCCGGCTTCAACACCAGGCAGAGCGGCCCGTCGAAGGCGCCGGCGACCTCGTTCAGCCGATGCGAGAAGGCCCCTTTGGAAGTGACGGCGCGGCCGAGGCCGACGAGCAGCATGCCGTAGCCCTTGCGCGCCTCCTTGGTGACAGCTTCGGCCGAGAGCTCCTCATGCTGGCGGCGGGTGACCGGGGCCTCGCGCACCGGCGTCTCGTCGCCTTGCTTCGCCGCCTCACGGCTGTCTTCGGCGCCTTTCTCGATTTCCTCCAGATGCAACCCTTCGGTCGGTTCGGCATCGGTCTCGCCGCTCGAATGCAGCACCGTCATCGGCTTGCCGGCGCCGATGACGCCGGCGAGATAGGCGGCGAAGCGTCCGACGACGCCCTCGTCGACCACAACCAGCAGCCGCTCCAGATTGGCGACGAATCCGCGCTGGTCGATCTCCTCGCGCTCCAGTCTTTTCTGCTCGCCCTCGCCCATCGGCAGGCGGCGCAGCGCCCAGCGCAATGTCGGCGGCATGGCCAAGGTGGTGATGACCGCCATGGTGACGATCATGGTGAAGAGGTTGTGCGACAGCACGCCCATCGACAGGCCGATCGAGGCGACAATGACCTCCGTGGAACCGCGCGCGTTCATGCCGCAGCCCACCGCGACGCCCTCGGCGCGGCTCATGCCCGCGAACTCGGCGCCGATGAAGGCGCCGCCGAACTTGCCGATGCTGGCGATGATGACCAGCGCCACCGTCAGCAGCGCAAGCTGAGGATCGAGAAGCACAGTGAGGTCTGCGGATAGTCCGGCGACGCCGAAAAACACCGGCATGAAAAGGGCGGTGATGATGCCACGCAGCTGCCCTTCGATGTGGCGCGACAGGATTGGCGACTCGCCGACCAAGATGCCTGCGACGAAGGCGCCGAGCACGGTGTGCACGCCGATCAGATCGGTGATCAAGGCCATGGCGCCCATGATGGCGAGGATGACGGTGACGACCGCATATTCGGAGCGGAAAGTGTCGTTGGTCCAGCGGATGGCGTCGAAGACGATGCGGCGCCCGAGCGTGAAGGAAAACGCCATGAAGAGGGCGACGCCGGCAACCGTGAAGGCCAGGTTGCCGATCTGGATCCGCCCCTGGGTGGCGATGCCGATGGTGATGGCGATGATCACCCAGCCGATCGTGTCCTCGATGATGGCCGACGAGACGATGATCTGGCCGAGGTCGCGGCGCATGAAGTTCATCTCGCGCACCACCATGGCGACGATCTTGACCGAGGAGATGGAGAGCGCGGTGCCGAGGAACAGCCCGGCGACGATTCGTTCGCTGCCTGCGGCAAGCAGCGTGGCCGGCATGAACTGGGCGGCGACGAAGCCGAGCGCGAAGGGCACCGCCACGCCGGCGGCCGAAATGGAAAAACAGGCGCGGCCGACGCGGCGCACGAGCCGCAGATCCGTTTCCATGCCGGTGAGCAGGAGCAGCATCAACACGCCCAGCTGGGCGATGGCGTTAATCATCGACTTTTGCGAGGCGTCACCGGCAAAGACCAGCCGCTCGGCCGCCGGCCAGACCCAGCCAAGCAGCGAAGGCCCAAGCAGGATGCCGCCGATCAGCTGTCCCATCACCGCCGGCTGGCCCAGTATTTCCAGAACCTCGCCGATGCCGCGACCGACGACAAGGAGCAGGATGAGTTCGGCGACGAAAATGCCTTCCGAGGACATGCCGGTCTTCTCGGCGGCGAAGGCGACGACGGGCATCAGCAGAAGTGCAGCGGCGGCTAACACGACCGACCGGCGCCGATTGAGTATTTTGGACAAGCTGTCTCCCCTCGATTTCGCGTCATAACGGTTTGCCCGGTGGTTCGGTTGCACGGCGTCGGAGCTGCCAATCTCCCCCCTCGTGGGGGAGATGTCCGGCAGGACAGAGGGGGGCGCGAAGGAACGCGGCTTCACAGCCAGAAGCGTTAACATCTGCAGGTCCGGCGTGCGACATGCAGCAAGACGGCGCCCCTCTGCCCTCCACAAGGGGGAGATCAGCAGTTCGGGCGCCGTTTCCTACAATTCTAATCAAATGCCGCCGCGGATTTTTGCTTCCCGGTAAAGCGACTCGGCGATGTTCGCGCCGTGGCGGGCAATAAGGAGAAGCTAATGAAAAGCGACTTTGCCGCCGCCCACCTGCACCTCGACCGGGCCTGCCACTACCTGCGCGGCGACGATGAAACGAGCCGCGCGGCGCTTGCGGCGCTCGACCTTGTGATCGAGGCAGTGGCGGCAGCCCAGCATGCCAGGCCGATGGCCGATGTGCTGCCCTTTCCACGGCGCGCGAATGGTGGTGTCCCCCGCTTGCAACCTGACTTATCTGCCTGAAAAGGCGGGAACATTCCGGCCGGCCGCACGTTGAAGCGACAGGGGTGTGGCCGGTCGATGTCAAGGCGAGGACCGGCCATGGCGGTGGGAGGCGCCCGGCAGAATGTCCCAGACGAATGCCGCAAAATCCACAGATGCAGCTGTGGCAAGGCCGACAGAGACAGCTGCGCCGGCAAGATCCACCGAGAAGGCCGCGCCGCCGCGCGCTTCCGACACGCTGGCGCTGAAGCTCAGCTCCCCTGAATTCACCACGACGCTGTCGCATTTCCATCGCGCCGAGATCGCGCGCATGGCGGGCTGGCGCGACCGGCTCGACCGCACCAGCAACTGGGCGATCACGGTGGTGGCGGCGATGCTGTCGGTATCGCTGTCGACGCCCAGCGCGCATCATGGCGTCCTTTTGTTCGCCATGCTCCTGATCACGCTGCTGTTGTGGATCGAGGCGAGGCGCTACCGCTTCTTCGACGTCTACCGCGCCCGTGTGCGGCAATTCGAGCGCTACTACTTCGCGCAGATCTTTTCGCCGCAGCCGGACTATGCTTCCAACTGGCTCGCGATCCTCGGCGAAGGCCTGCGCTCGCCGCGTTTCCTGATCACGCAGCGCGCGGCGCTGATCCGCCGGCTGCGCCGCAACTACATCTTCATGTACACGATCCTGCTGCTTGCCTGGATCCTGAAGATCACCACGCCGAGCCTGTCGCGCGAAGGCTCTCCCCTCGGCTTCGGCGCCTCGCTCGTCGACACGTTCCGGGTGGCGACGCTCGGCCCAATCCCCGGCGTCGTCGTCGTGTGCGGCGTGGCCGGCTGCTACCTCGCGCTGCTCGCCGCGGCGTTCCTGGTCCGCGCCGATGACGGCGAGCTGTCCTTCGGCGACGTGCATGTGTGAGGGAGGGGAGTAGTGAGTAGGGAGTAAGTTTGCGATGGGAGTTCGCGGCGTCTACGTGGCCTGAGACTCTTGACCTACTCCCCTACTCCCTCACCTACAGCGACAGCGCCGTCCGAAACTCCTGGGTCGAATTGCGGGCGGGATAAGGCTCTTCCGGCACGGGAACGCCTAGATGGGCGCAAAGCGGGGGCCAGCCGTCGCCGAGCTTGTGGACCAGCAGACGTTCGGCCGGCACGGTACTCAGCACCGCCTCGACATTGTCCCGATAGATCGCGATCGCGTGGGCGCGATCCTGCGGGCGGCCGTCAAAAGCCTGTTTCGAAATGAGCGAGATGCCGAGCGACTCCTGGTCCGTGCTGCCGACGATCGCCGGCAGGATGGTTTTTTCGAAACTCTCCCACCAGCTTTCAGGCGAGCGCCAGGTCAGGATGACGCGCGCCTGCGGATAGATTTCGATCAGCTCGCGCCAGTAATGCGCCGAGGGCCAGTCGACGCAGGATTTATAACCAGCAAAGAGCTTGTCCCAGTCGGGCGCGGCGCCCTTGGCCAGCGCCCGCCAGAGCAGCTTCTGCTCCTCATGCGCCATCACCTCCGACATATGATGGCAAGGGCCGAAACCCAGCATGGTCAGCGCCTCGCGCATCGAATCCGTCCCGGTCCGGCCGAAGCCGGTTCCAATCACCTTGAGCGACATTTCCCCTCCTCCTTCGTTGCGATCAATCTCCCTGGACCACGAGCCGCAGGCGGTTGCCTTCCGGATCGGCGGTCGAGATAATGCGACCGTCCCTTTTCACCGGTATGTCGGCCGCTTCGAGCCTGCGCTCCACGGCGGCGAGCTCCTGCGCGGAGCCAAGCTCGATGGTGAAATGGTCGAGGCCGGCTGCACCCGGCGGCGGCTCGCGCAGCTCGTCGCGCGCCCAGATGTTGAAGGCCACCATATGGGCGCGGCGCGCCGTGCCGCAGTCGAACATGCCGAAAGTCCGGGACTGGATATGCGGCCGGAAGCCGAGCACCCCGAGATAGAATTTCATCAGCATCTCGGGCGCGCGGGCGCGCAAATGGATGTGGCCGATAAAGGCTTCCTGCGCCATCTTCGGCTCGATATGGCCGGAATTGCCGAGGTCGCGCAGCAAGCCCGATACGTCCAGCGGCTCGAGCCCCGAATGCCCGCTGCCGTCGGTGGCAATCAGAGTCACGCGGCCATTGGGCGACACGTTGCGGCGCAGCAAGCGCTGCGGCGTGTCGAAGCAGATCTCGATGCCGTTACCGGAGGGGTCGGAGACATAAAGCGATTCCGAAACCAGGTGATCCTGGGCGCTGAACCGTAGGCCAGATGCCTTGAGGCGGGCGGCCGTATGCGCGAGATCGCGGCGGCTGGTGATATGGATGGCGACGTGGAAGAGATCGCGCGCCTTCTGCGGCAGCGGTGCCTCCGCGCCGGCATGGAGCACGATCAGCGTCCGGCCGCCGGCGCCAAGCTTCGCCATGGTGGCGTCCTCGCCAAGCAGCGCCAACCCAAGCGCGTCGCGCCAAACATTCAAGGCCGCCGGCACGTCGGTCACCTTGAGATGGACCGGCCCGAGACGGGTCACCGGAGACAGCAATCCATCATCCATCGTCGTCTGTCCGATTGCGGCCAATGACATATTAGCTGTGAATGAATTGCCTGTCGCGCTCCAAGTTCGGGTTGACCCCTTCCCGGCGGGCGGCGACTATTGCGACGGCCGGTTTTCTGGAATTGGTTCAGCAGGAGGAGATCGCATGGACGAGACCGAACAGTGGCGCAATATGGCGAGCGCGCCGCGGGACGGCAGCCGCATCCTGGTGACGGTGCGTTCCTCCGAGCAGGGACCGGCCGAGGTGGACATGGCCTACTGGTCGCGCGCCGACCAGTTCGGCGAGGAAGGCTGGCGGGCGTCGGACTCCTCGCCCGGCCGCATCGTCGAATATGCAGAACCGGAACTCAGATGCTGGATGCCGCTGCCGACCGCAGGACGCGGGACAATGCCCAGCCCGTGGGAGGGAGATGACGTGCCGCTGGTGGACGGGGAGGGAATTTAAGGTCAAGCCCGCCGTGGCTCGGAAGGCCGGCTTTCAAAGCCGAAAGGAGGCGGGTCCTCGCCCGGCATGCCGGCGAGAGAGCGCTGCACGGGCCGACGCTGCCACGGCAAAAAGCCTGCTCACGAGCATTGGTAGACTTATCCTGGGAGCACCGGGCAACCGTTGCGCTAACTGCTGCTCCAAGTACCGCGCCTGGGCGATGTCGTGACGAAAAATTGCGGGTAGGCCTTGGAGCCGGTAGAAACTGTCATCTTGCCGGAAGGGCCAGTCGGTCGGGCTGAATGGCAGCATTGAGGTTCTCCCACGTTTCAGGTTCGGCCAACTCTCTGGCGCGACCGTGATAAAGCTGGAGATGGCAGCGTGATCGAAACGTGAAAAAGACCGCTTGGGACAGATAGCGGTTGAATTACCAGGGGCGAAGCGAAAGAATTGCCATAATCGTGGCCGGGGCCGAACTCAATGAAAGGGCCTCATCTTTATCTTCTGGGCGGATTTGATCTCGCCGGTACTGGCGCGGCTGCTCCAACCTTGAGCCGCAAGGCACGGGCGATGATGGCCTATCTCGCGCTGCAAGCCGGACAGGCACAATCGCGCGAGAAGCTGGCCGCCCTGCTCTGGAGCCTGAATGGCGAAACCCAGGCCCGGATGAGCCTCAGGCAAGCCGTTTCGGCCATCCGAAAGGCCATGCATAAGTGCGGCAGCGGACGGTTTCTGACAGACGGCGCCAGTGTCGGCCTGTATCTCGACGAGATCGACTTCGATGTCGCCCGGTTCGAGACGCTTGCGACAGGATCCTCGCCCGAACACCTCGAGCAGGCACTCGTCGTCTACCGCG
Source organism: Mesorhizobium sp. CA16 (assembly GCF_020165175.1). Taxonomy (NCBI): domain Bacteria; kingdom Pseudomonadati; phylum Pseudomonadota; class Alphaproteobacteria; order Hyphomicrobiales; family Phyllobacteriaceae; genus Mesorhizobium; species Mesorhizobium sp. CA16. The sequence goes on along the minus strand of NZ_JAIUHP010000026.1, from coordinate 13,580 downwards.
GCGACCTGCTCGACGGTCTTGGCGTGAAAGAGGAGCCGTTCGAAGATTGGCTTCGAATTGAACGCGAGCGCCTGAGAACGATCGCGGTTGCAGCGCTGGACAGGCTGGTGGCGCATTACAGCGCGTCGAACGACCTTTCATCCTGTGCGCGGACGGCTGCGCGACTGCTCGCAATGGAGCCTCTGCGCGAAGATATCCACCGGGCATTGATGAGGGCCTATGCCGCGCAGGGCCGCATCAACCTTGCTCTTAAACAGTATGAGCTCTGCCGTGAGGCGCTGGAGAGAGATCTTGGGCTGCAGCCAGAATTGGAGACGCGCCAACTGTACGAGGCTCTGCGGACACGCCGGATGAGTTCATCGCCTCACTCGACACGTCTGGTTGCGGCCGCCGCGCCGGCGGCCGGTTCGGGGGCAAATGCCGATGGGAGCCTTTCCGGCGGCGAGCCGATGCCGCCGACCACCCACTACGTCAAATCGGCAGGAATCAACATCGCCTATCAGGTGACCGGCGAAGGGCCGATTGACCTCATATACGTGCCCGGCTGGGTCTCCAATCTCGACCTTGCCTGGGGCTCGCCGCGCTTCGCGCATGTGCTCAAGCGGCTCGGCACCTTTTCACGCCTGATCCGATTCGACAAACGCGGCACCGGTCTATCCGACCGCAATGTCGGCCTGCCGACGCTGGAAGAGCGCATGGAGGATGTGCGTGCGGTGCTGGACGCAGTCGGCTCCACACGAGCGGTGCTGTTCGGCAGCTCGGAGGGCGGTCCGATGTGCATGCTTTTCGCCGCCACCTATCCCGAGCGTACGTCCGCGCTGGTGCTTAACGGAACCTACGCCAAGGGCACTTGGTCAAAAGAGTATCCGTGGGCCAGAACTGTGGCGCAGGTGGACGACGACGTAGCGGCCGTCGAGAGACAATGGGGCAAGCCAGCCGACATGAGCAACGCAGCGCCGAGCCTGACCGAAAACATGGTCGAACGCGAATGGTTCGCCGCCTATCTCAGGAATTCGGCCTCGCCCGCCGATGCAATCGCGCTCTGGCGCTGGGGTACCGAAGTCGACGTTCGCGACATCCTGCCGGCGATCCGCGTGCCGACGCTGATCGTGCAGAGGACGGGCGATCGCTGGGTGCGCCCAGAGGAAGGGCGTTACTTGGCAACCCACATCCAAGGCGCCAGATACGTCGAGCTGGCCGGCAGAGACCACGTGATCTGGGGTGAAGATTGCGACAGTCTGGTTGACGAGATACGAAGCTTCGTCACCGGATCGATATCCCGAAAGACCATCTCTGCGCTCACCGGATGAGCGGCGGCATGTCGTCGGCAGAACTGCTCATTTCCCCATCCGTGGGGAGATTGGCGGTTCCGACGCCGCGCCAAAAGGGGCGCAGTCCTCAGAACAGGAACGCCGCCGTGGCCGGATCGGGTCCCGTCCGGCCGTCGGCCGAATCCAGACCGTGAACGGTCTGCATGTCGTCCGCGTCCAGCTCGAAGCCGAAGATGTCGAAATTGCCGGCGATGCGCTCCCGGTGGATCGACTTCGGAATGACGACCAGCCCCTCCTGCAGGTGCCAGCGGATGATGACCTGCGCCACCGACTTGCCGTGCTTCTTCGCGATCTTCTCCAGCGTCGGATCGGCCAGCAGCCGGCCGCTGCCCAGCGGGCTCCAGCTCTCGATACGGATGTTGTGCCTGGCGTGAAAATCGCGCTTGTCACGCTGCTGGAAGCGCGGATGCAATTCGATCTGGTTGACGACCGGCGTCACGCCGGTCTCGCCGATGATGCGCTCCAGATGGTCCTGGTTGAAGTTCGAGACGCCGACAGACTTGATACGGCCGGCCTCCCGCAGTTCGACCAGCGTCTTCCAGGCCTCGACATATTTGTTCTGGCTGGGCACCGGCCAGTGGATGAGGAACAGGTCGATCTGGTCAATGCCCAGCTTCTGCATCGTATCGTCGAAGGCGCGCAGCGCCGCGTCACGCTGGTGCGCGCCGTTGCGCAGCTTGGAGGTAATGAACAGCTCGGCGCGCGGGACGCCGGCAGCACGGATCGCCTCGCCGACGCCTTCCTCGTTGCGATAACCCTCGGCGGTGTCGATCAGCCGGTAGCCGGCCTCGATGCCCCAGCGCACAACCTTGGCCGTGATCTCCGGATCGACCTGCCAGACGCCCAGCCCGATCTGCGGGATGGTGGCGCCGTCGTTCAATTTGACCTGTTCGGGCATGGGAGGTTCCTTTTGGAAGGGAGGGTGGTGCCGACTATGTAGGCCACGGGTCGGGGAATGCCAGTCAGGGAGAGGGAAGATGGCGCGGCGCCGAAGCTGCTGATCTCCCCCCTCGTGGGGGAGATGTCCGGCAGGACAGAGGGGGGCGCTGTCCCGCCAGCGTCTCAGGTCGCCGATGCCAGTCCCGCCGTTATAACAATATGCTGGCACACGTTGTCGATGTTACGGATGACGTCGTCATTCCAGAAACGTAGAACGGAACGATCCAGCCATCTTGCTCCAAGCGCTTGGTTTTGATCTCGTCGGCATTAGCACGGCCTGCATCACTATGCTGCGAGCCATCGACTTCTACGACCAGCTTCTTCTCCGGACAGGCGAAGTCGACAATAAAACCAGCTATCGGGACTGCCTTCGGAAACCCAGGCCATCAGCCGATGGGCACGAAGCTCATTCCAAAGCTTCAACTCTGCGTCGGTCATGACCTTGCGCATAGATTTCGCGTTGTTGCGATGTGTGGGCGGAAGAGGTGTATGCGGCATGGTCGCAACCAGGCTAAGGGTTGGGTCACCAACGTTTCTACTCTACGGCGCCCCCCTCTGTCCTGCCGGACATCTCCCCCACGAGGGGGGAGATTAGCAGTTCCCGCGCCTCAGCCCCTCGCCCCGAACCGCAGCCCATCCATCAAGAGCTTCACCAGCCGCCCCGACCGCTCGCGCCAGTCTGGCGTGTTCGGCGCCGAGTAGATGCCGCCCAGCGCATGCATCACATCGGAGGCGTCGACGTCGGCGCGGATTTTTCCCGAGGCGGCGGCGGCCTCGATCAGGCTTCGCATAGCGCCTGAGACGCGGCCGGACGTGTCGGAGAACAGCGTCGAGTTGGTGGTGAGCAACAGGCGCAGGCTGGTGGCGAGGCCGCGCTTGGTGGCGATATAGTCGACGAAGCGCTGCATCCAGAGCTCCAATGCGACATCGGCAGTGTGCTCCCGGGCGAGTTCCTCGGCGGCGTGGCAAAGTCCTTCCACCTCGCGGCGATAGACGACCTCGACCAGATGCTCGCGGGTTGGGAAATGGCGATAAAGCGTGCCGATGCCGACCCCTGCCCGCCTGGCGATCTCCTCCAGCGAGGCGTCGACGCCATCGGTGGCGAAAGCCTGCGCCGCCGCCTCGACCAGCCTGTCGCGGTTGCGTTGCGCATCGGCGCGCAGCGGCTTTGGCGCCTGCGCGTCGCGCTTCGCTCCAGCGGTCATTTCCCGGTCAGGCACTTTTTTCTCCACCGAACGCAATATGGGGGTTGAACCATGACCGGCCAGTCCCCACGTAAATAAACGGAGGCGCCTCCGTTTTTGTGGAGTGCTTTTATCATATAACCAGGGGAAGCGGTATGTCACGTAGAGAAGGACGGGAAGCGCACCCTGGTTGGTGGAGCGCGGCGATGAGGCTGCTGATCTCCCCCCTTGCGGGGTCCGGCAGGACAGAGGGGGGTGCTGTCCCGCCGTCATATCAATCGATAACAAGCGCTCCCTTCCGGCAGATTTCTCTTCGCGAACATAAATCGCAAAACGCCTCGTTCCTTCGCGCCCCCCTCTGCCCTGCCGGGCATCTCCCCCACGAGGGGGGAGATTGGCAGCTTCCACGCCTTGCCCCTGTCCTCCCAAGCCCCATTTCCATCCGCTCAAGCGTCCAGCAATCGGAGCCCGACGCCCCATGAATGACCAAGTCACCATCAGTCCCACCACCCTTTCCCTCAATCTCACCATCAATGGCCGGACCCAAGCGCTGGAAATCGAACCGCGCGTGACGCTCCTCGATGCGCTGCGCGAACGGCTCCACCTCACCGGCACCAAGAAAGGCTGCGACCAGGGCCAGTGCGGCGCCTGCACCGTGCACGTCGACGGCGAGCGCGTGCTGGCCTGCCTGACGCTCGCGGCCCAAGTCGAAGGGCGCTCGATCACCACTATCGAGGGCCTTGCCGGCGAGGACGGCACGCTGCATGCCGTGCAGGCCGCGTTCCTCGAGCAGGACGCCTTCCAGTGCGGCTATTGCACGCCGGGACAGATCATGTCGGCGGTGGCCTGCATCCGCGAGGGCCATGCCGGCTCCGACGAGGAGATCCGCGAATACATGGCCGGCAACCTGTGTCGCTGCGGCGCCTATCCGCACATCGTCGCCGCCATTCGCCAAGCCGAACAGGAGCTGCGCTCGTGAGAGATTTTTCCTATCTACGCGCCGACAGCGTCGAGGCCGCGCGCAATGCCGCCGCTCTTCCCGGCGCCATGCTGCTTGCAGGCGGCACCACGCTCATCGACCTCGCCAAATGCGGCGTCGCCGAACCCTCGACCGTCATCGACATCAGCCACATCGAAGGGCTCAACGCCATCGATGTCACCGCCGACCGCGCCGTGATCGGCGCGCTGGCCAGGATGAGCCATGTCGCTGACCACAACTCCGTGAAGAGCTGCTTCCCGGCCGTATCGGAAGCCCTGTGGCAGGCGGCCTCTGCTCAGTTGCGCAACATGGCGACCATCGGCGGCAACCTGATGCAGCGCACGCGCTGCCCCTATTTCCGCGATCCGCAAAACTTCCCGGCCTGCAACAAGCGCGCGCCCGGCAGCGGCTGCTCGGCGATCGGCGGGGCGACGCGCAGCCATGCGGTACTCGGCGTCAGCGAGGCCTGCATCGCCACCTATCCGGGCGATCTCGCCGTGGCGCTCGTCGCCTTCGACGCCGAGGTCGATCTTGGCGGGCGCAAGCTGAAGGTCGAGGACTTCTTCCTTGCGCCGGGCGCCACCGCCGAGCAGGAGCACGACATCCGCCCCGGCGAAGTGATCACCGCAATAGAGATCCCAGGCTCGGCCGCGGCCAGACGCTCGACCTACATCAAGGTGCGCGACCGCCAGTCCTATGAGTTCGCTGCGGCAAGCGCGGCGGTCGGACTGGAGCTTGAAGGCGACGGCCGCACCGTGCGCGACATCCGCGTCGCGCTTGGCGGCGTCGCCACGAAACCGTGGCGGGCGCGCGCCGTCGAAGAGGCGCTGAAAGGCACGCCGCTCGACGAAGCCACGATCCGCAAGGCGAGCGAGCTCGCCATGGAGGGCGCCGTCGATCATGGCGCCAACCACTACAAGATCGCGCTGGCGCCGCGCGTGATCGCGCGCGCCATCCTCAAATTGGGAGAGACGGCATGACCGTTCATGACATGAAACACGCCGCGTCCGACAGCGCGCGTCTCGAAGCGGTCGGCGGGCGGCTGTCGCGCGTCGACGGCCCGGCCAAGATCACGGGCGCAGCGAAATATGCCTTCGAGCAGCAGCTCGAAGGGCTGACGCATGCGGTGCTGGTCGGCGCAACGATTGCCGCCGGCAAGGTGACGGCGATCGACGCCCGCGCGGCCGAGACCGCGCCCGGCGTGCTCGCCGTGCTGACGCCCGACACCATCATGGAATTGAGGGGCGCATCGGACTGGCTCGGCAACCCGCCGTCGCAGCCGACCTACGCGCCGCTCGTGCGCGAGGTCACCTTTTCCGGCCAGCATGTCGCGGCGGTGGTGGCCGAGACATTCGAGCAGGCGGTCGCCGCCGCGGCGCTGGTCAAGGTGTGGTATGACGAGACGCCGGCCATCGTCGACCTGAGCGACGGCAAGGCGGGCGACGGCATCCCGATCGACGCCATGACCAAGGAATGGGGCGACGCTGAAGCCGCCTTCGCCGAAGCGCCTGTGCGCATCTGCGCGGCCTACAACACGCCGCGCGAATTCCAAGCCGCGATGGAGCCGCATGGGCTGATCGCGCGCTGGGAAGGCGACGAGCTGACCATCTGGGAGCCCAGCCAATGGCTCGATGGCATGGCGCGCACCTATGCCGAGTGGTTCGGCCTGCCGTTCGAGAATGTGCGGCTGGTCTCGCCCTATATCGGCGGCGGTTTCGGCTCCAAGGCGCTGGCCCTGGCGCACAGCGCGGTGGCGGCGGCTGCCGCCAGGATGCTCGACCGGCCGGTGAAGCTGGTGCTCACCCGCCCGCAAAATTTTACGTCCTATGGCGGTCGCGCGGCGACGCGTCAGACCGTTGCGATCGGCGCCGACAGGGATGGCAAAATCCAATCGATCGTGCATCGCGGCGTCAACGAGACGGCGGTCGACGGCATGTGGGTTGAGCCGCTCGGGTCGGTCACCTCGATCATGTATGCCACGCCCAACTTCTCCTCGAAGCAGAATGTGGTGCGGGTCAATACGGTGGTGCCGGGCGCAAAACGCGCGCCGGGCGAGAACCCGAGCGCCTTCGGTATCGAAAGCGCCATCGACGAGCTTGCCTATGAGCTCGGTATCGATCCGCTGGAGATGCGGCTGATCAATTATGCCGAGCAGGACCCGCATGCGAAGAAGGCGTGGTCGACACGCCAGTTGCGCGAGGCCTTTGCCGCCGGCGCGGAAGCGTTCGGCTGGGCGAAGCGCAGCAACGCGCCGCGCTCGATGCGCGACGGCCGCCAGCTCATCGGCTGGGGTGTCGCGGCGGGCACCTATCCGGTGCGACGCGCGCATGGCGAGGCGGTGGTGAAGCTGCTTTCCGACGGTTCGGTCGAAGTCGAAAGCTCGTCTATCGACATGGGCCAAGGCACTTACACGATCCTGGCGCAGACCGCCGCCGAGACGCTTGGCGTGCCGGTGGAGCGGGTGTCGGTGAAGCTCGGCGACTCGCATTTCGCCCGCGCCGGCGTCACCGGCGGCTCGCGACTTGCCGGCGTCATGACCGGCGCCGTCCACAAGGCGGCAGGCCAGGCGCTGGACGAGCTGATCGGGCTGGCGCTTTCCGACCCGCGCTCGCCGTTCCAGCAGCTGCAGGCGAACACGCTGCAAGTGAGGGACGGCCGCATCGCCTCGCCGCGCGGCGAAGGGCCGGACCTGTCGATCGCTGACTTCATGATGGCGATCGGCCGCGACCAAATCGAAGCCAAGGGCGACACGCTGCCGGCCAGCACGACGCCGGAAGAGCGCTACAAGAACTACACCACTATAGCCATGTCGATCCCGCACACCGAGGGCGACTATTCGCGCCATTCCTGGTGCGCGCATTTCGTCGAGGTGCGCGTCGACGAGGATTTCGGCACGGTGCGCGTGTCGCGCGTGGTGTCGGCGCTGGATTCAGGCCGGCTCTACAACCCGAAGCTGGCGGAAAGCCAGTGGAAGGGGGGCATCATCATGGGCATCGGCCAGGCGCTGCTCGAGGAAGGCATCATCGACCGTCGCCACGGCCGCATCGTCAACGGCAATTTCGCCGACTACATGCTGCCGACCAATGCCGATATCCCAGACATCCAGACCATCTCGGTCGGCATCCCCGACCCGCACTCCTCCGCCCTTGGGGGCAAGGGCGTGGGCGAACTGGCAATCGTCGGCATCGCGCCGGCGATTGCCAACGCAGTGTTCCACGCGACAGGGAAAAGGGTGCGGGATCTGCCGATCACGCTGGAGAAGCTGATCTGAGGTCGACGCCAGGGACGGCCTCCGCCCTGGCCGGCGGCAGGTGTCGCGCCGACGGGCCGAGCGCGCGGCATCATCTTCTCGGCCCGCGTCGGCGGCGTGAATGCCTTTACGACACGAGCAAAACCCCGGCGCGAGGCCGGGATTTGTTCGGTCTGTCAGATCAGAACTTGTAGCTGAGGCCGACCCGCAGATCGTGCGTCTGGAGATCGACATCCGCCACCGTGTTGATACCATCCGATGCCGAGAGATCCTTAGTGCCGAAGTCGGAGTAGCGATATTCGACCCGAGCGATCCACCTCTCGGTGAAGGCGTGCTCAATGCCAACTCCAACCGTCCAGCCGACATGGGTTTCGTCGTGGAGTAGCGTGCTGTCGCTGCCGGTAGTCCCGGTGATTTCGTACTTTGCCGCTGCTACGCCTCCAGTGATGTAAGGCAATGTCCGATCGAAGGCATAGCCAGCCCGCAGCCGCGCCGAGCCCGACCATTTGAGTTCGCTCTTGAGCAACGTGCTGCCGCCGGCGAACATCGTCAGTCCCTCTGCATTGCTGTACGCAAGGTCAGCCTCGGCACCGAGCACGAAGCGGTTTGCCATTTCCTGATTGAAGCCGATATGGACGCCGCCAATAAAACCGTCCGAATCCATGGGGGTGACAACATCGGCACTCCCGCCGCCATAGTTGAAGACGGTAAGATCGGAGTTTGCCGCTACGTAACCGAAGTGAGCGCCAGCATAGAGGCCGGACCAGTCGTAGTCGGCGGCAACGGGCAAGGTTTCATTGATGTCCGCCGCCGACGCGATGCCGACAGGCGCGAGAATGAAGGCCGTGGCGAGAAGAACCGTTTTCACTGTTTGCTATCCCAATGTTGCTTCCCCAGCCGCGAAATGCTCGGCGGCGATCCGGGTGTCGTCGAGGTTTTGCATTGTTCGCCAGCGACGTCTTGGGCTGGACCGCACCTGAATTGTCCTGGAGAGCGCCGCAACGCTTTCCCGGTCGGTGTGGCCATACAGCCTCAGTCGATTGCCGGTCTGGACGCAACGGTTGGGTGAGACTCTACCTGGCACCGCCCGGCGCCGACGAGGAATTCGGCGCGGCCAGCTCAGCGGCGGGCGGCAGCCTGATCAGTTACGAAAGGCATGCCTATGTCCGAAATCAGTTTGACGAGATCTGCTTGGCGCCTCGTGCCGGTCTTGGCGAATATCCGGTTGAGATGGGTCTTCAACGTGTTTTCACTGATGCCGAGCAACGAGGCGCTCCTGGACGCGGGCAATCCGCTGCCGATCCGCAGGAGGACCCGTGCCTCCGCGGGAGTAAGATCGAACAGCGTCGTGAGAACGGCCTCCGGCAGCGGAGAAGAGGACGTCGTGGTCGATACGAAGACGGCAGCGCAGGCGGGCCGGAAAGCCGCGCGCGCAGTTCCTTCGGTCAGCGGCAACACATAGGCTACGGCGGGCGGTTGACCCGGCGCTGAAACGGGCAGCCCTATGCCGCGAGAGCCAAGCGAAGCATCTGCGCCGGCAGCGCTGGCTAATGCTTCCGCCAAAGCGCGGGCGACCACCGGATTCTGCGGTTGGAGCAGGCCCTTCCTGGAAAGAATGGGACCCTGCCCGGAAAACATCCGGTCGGCAGCCCCATTCGCATGGAGGATTGCTCCGTCGGCGCCGGCAAAAACGATAGGCACGGCGAGATGGTCGAGCGCTTCGCGATAGAAATTGGCGGTAATGCGGGTCTGATCGAGCAGATCTCCAATCAGGGAAGCGCGACGCAGATGCGGCGAGAGCAATGCCAGGAACCGCTGCTCTTCAACGGTTATGATACCCCTGTTGGCACGCGTGGTGCAGCCCATGAGACCAATCCGGTCCGGCGTGTGAACGAATTTGGTGATGCAAGCCTCGCGCAATCCCTGCGGTCCGGCCCAATTCTGGAAGAACGGCGTTTGCTGGAGCTCGGCCTCGCTCATATGCGACAGCGTCGCAACAGGCGTGTCGATGTCGCCAATGACCGCGGCCTTCAATCCGGGAATTTCGTCAAAGTCATAATCCTCCTGGAGCGCGCGCATTTGCACCGGATCCCAAGCTGATTGAGCCGCGAAACGGCCCTGATTGTCAGCAGTGCTGGCCAGCGCGACAGTGGTATAGGCAGCGTCTACAGCTTCGGTGATCCGGGTCATCACTCCGGTCCAGCCTTCCGGATTCAAAACGCAATCATAAATTTCACCGATAATCGAATAAAGGACTTCGCTGCTAAGCCTTTCCACCGTTTCTCCTAATCCAGGCATGCCCCGCCCCTCACAGGATGGATGGCGGGCAAAAATGAAACCAGCACTTTGACAGCGGCCCGGTGCAAGGACACCGATCCCGCCTGGAGGATTTTGCTGGCGTCATACTTTCGGGTGACGCCAAGCGTGGTGGGCTCGATTAAGGGGCTCAATCAGCTGAACGCCGACCGCTCAATGTTGCTGGTAACTCCTGGAATGGAAAGTGTCGCGTTCGATTTTTTTGAGACTGCGGGTTTTAGCGGGCGCTTCCTTGTCACGAAAGACGGTGTTTTCATCGGCTCGCCGGTTGAGGTCTTGATGCTGTTACGATGCAGGCAGGGGAACGTGCTTGCAGTATGAGGGATGCTTGCACAGGATTATCTACAATTCCAGCGACCTGATCGGCGGCGAACAAATCCAGAAAGAGCAGTGGATCTCAACGCTGTCATCCGGTTACGCCCGTCTGCGTGCCGATCCGGCCGTCGGCAGATCGTTCGAAGGCGAACTCAGGATTGTTCGAACTTGCGACGTTTCGGTGGGCACGATCCACGGCACTGTCAAATCGATATCGAGAACCACTGAAGACATTGTGGCCCAGAGTACCAACAATGTCGTGTTGCTTCTCAATGCCGGACACTCCGCGCTCAGCGTCGACCAGTCGGGAAGGAGCGTCGATCTGAGTCCAGGCGCGTCCGTTCTTGTCGAGCAGAGCGCTCCGTCAATCATCCGAGTGAGCGACGGACAATGCGGCCTGATCGCCGTGCAGACCGATCGCGAACGCGTGCATCAGCGATGTGCAGGGTTTGAGGATCGCCTGATGACGGCCGTGTCTAGCTCCATGATGATCAACGCCCTTGTTCGTGCCTATGTCGGCGTTCTGGCCCATGAGAAAGAAGCCGAGTCTCAACTGACCATGCAGTTCGTGGCCGATCATATTGCCGATCTGATCGCCGCCACCGCTTCCCCTACCGCACCTGTGACGGCGGACGACAATGCGGACGCGCGAGGTCTACGTGCGGTACGGACGCAAGCGATTCTGACTAAAATTCGCAGCGGCTTCACCGATCCAGAAATCTCCGCGCAGGGCATCGCAAAGGAACTCCGTCTGTCGACGCGCTATATCCACGACATCCTCCAGGAGACGGGTATCAGCTTCTCCGAGCGTGTGCTCGAGCTGCGCTTGCAAAGCGCACATAAGATGCTCGCCCAAAGACACAAAGACGGTATGCGGGTCAGCGAAATTGCGATGATGAGCGGTTTCAGCGACGTGTCCTACTTCAATCGCTGCTTCCGCCGTCGCTTCGGCTACACGCCGACGAGCGCCAGATAGATGCGGACGGCTCCGGCAATGGCCAGGCGACGCGATTCAGGTTCCCTCTGCGCCGAGGCAATGGGCGACGCTAACGCGATCGATGATGCAGAACCACCACGACGCGCAGAAAGTCCATGGCACTTCTCTCCAGTCCAATTCCGGTGCTGTCCCGCCCAAGACAGTATCTGGCTCCAATGACATATCGACCTCAGGGCGAAACAACAGTCATCTCAGGGGATTGAATGCTGCGGAATACATTTGCCGGCCGCAAGGCCACGCCAACTTCGACCGCGCTGACGAGTTACCTCAATCCTTTACGCAATCCTCAGCATATGGCCAGCGTCAGTTCGCTCGCGCTGATGATCGCCACCGCGGGAGCGATGCTGCCGGCAGCGGCGGCGGACGCGGTCTGGAGCGGCGCAACGTCAAGCGATTGGTCCGATCCCGGCAACTGGACTCCGAATGGGGTGCCCGACGCAGCTACTTGGGTTACGCTCGGCACGCTCACGCCGAACCCCACCGTGATAAGCGGGCTTAGCGCCAACGGGCTCGTGGTTTTCGTGGGGAGGAATGCCGGTGACGTCGGTTTGCTGACAATCACCAACGGCGGAACTCTCAGTGATTCACAAGGGGCCGTTGCCCGATTCGCAGGCTCTACCGGTACGGTCATGGTGGACGGCGCGGGATCGGCATGGCTGCATGCCGACGATTTCTATGTCGGGGCCGAAGGCACCGGGACGGTCTCCATTCTCAATGGTGGCTTGATCAGCAATGTAGGAGGCATCCTGGGCGACAGCGACGACGCCGTTGCGGTCCTGTCCGTCGACGGCGCGGGTTCGACCTGGACCAACAGCTCAACCTTGGCGGTTGCGCGTTTCGGCACCGGCACGCTCAACATTTCCAATGGCGGAACGGTCAGCGACACCGATGGGTCCATCGGCAAGGGCATTGCTTCGAACGGCACGGTCTCGATCGACGGCGCCGGCTCCACCTGGACCAACAGCGGCTCGCTGACCGTGGGCGACAACGGCATTGGCCATCTGACAATCACCAACGCCGGTTCAGCCACCACCGCGATCGGTACGATTGGTTGGCATGAAGGCTCCACCGGCACGGCGACGGTCGATGGCGCCGGTTCGACCTGGACAAACAGCTCCAAGCTGATTGTGGGCGATTTCGGTAAAGGCGCCCTGGCGATCAGCCAAGGCGGCGCCGTCAGCAACGACACGGCCTACGTCGGCAACTCGGCGGGCTCGACCGGCACGGTGTTCGTCGATGGCTCAGGCTCGAGCTGGACAAACAATTTCGACCTGTTCGTCGGCAACCAAGGCACAGGCACCTTGGCGATCTCGCATGGCGGCACGGTCAACAATGTCTCTGGGACTATTGGCGCGGAGGCAGGCTCGACCGGTATGGTGTTTGTCGACAACGCGGGCTCTACTTGGACAAACAGCGGATCGCTGACCGTCGGCGATTTGGGCACGGGCACGCTGGGGATCTCGCACGGCGCCGTCAGCAACGGCTCTGGGGTTATTGGCGCGAATGCCGGCTCGACCGGCATGGTGTTCGTCGACGGTGCCGGCTCGACCTGGACCAGCAACTTGAGCCTCACTGTCGGCTATGCCGGCGCTGGCACGCTGAATGTCTCGAACGGCGCTGGGGTGACTAGCGACTCGGGCTATGTTGGCTTTTCCTTAGGTTCTGCTGGCGCTGTGACGGTAAGCGGCCTGGGCTCGACCTGGACCGCCGGCTTGGAGCTTCTGGTCGGCGGCTCCGGCACCGGTGCGCTAACGATTTCGAACGGCGGGGCGGTAAGCAGTGGCGGTGGCTTTGTGGCGTTCGGCAACGGCGTTGGCACGGCGACGGTCGACGGCGCTGGCTCGACCTGGACCAACACCGGCGACCTTGATGTCGGCGAATTCGGCACGGGCACGCTGACGATTTCGAACGGTGGCACAGTCAGTAATGACTCTGGAACTATTGGCGCGCAAGCGGGCTCGATCGGTGCGGTGACCGTGGATGGCACGGGCTCGACCTGGACAAACAGCTTGAGTCTCGCTGTCGGGTCTGCTGGCGCTGGCACGCTGAACGTCTTGAACGGCGGTGGGGTGAGTGGCGACTCAGGCTATATTGGCTTTTCCTTAGGTTCTGCTGGCGCGGTAACGGTAAGCGGCGCCGGCTCGACCTGGACCGCCGGCTTGGAGCTTTTAATCGGCGGCTCCGGCACCGGAGCGCTAACGATTTCGAACGGCGGGGCGGTAAGCAGTGGCGGTGGCTTTGTGGCGTTCGGCAACGGCGTTGGCACGGC
>NZ_JAIUHP010000025.1:0-60648 GCF_020165175.1 Mesorhizobium sp. CA16 | reverse complement strand
GATCCACCTTCTCCCACAAGGGGAGAAGGAAAAGGCCGCGCCCCTCTACACTCTAAGCTGAATTGACCCCGCAACCCCAAACATGCCAAACGCCCGGCAAGCCACCTATCTGGAGACGAGCAGATGACCGACCGCATCGAGATCGCCGGGTTGCGGATTGCCCGGGAGCTCCACGACTTCGTCGCCGAGGAGGCGGCAGTCGGCACCGGCATCGACCCGGAAGAATTCTGGACCGGCTTTTCGGCCATCGTCCACGACCTCGCGCCGAAGAACCGCGCGCTGCTCGCCAAACGCGACGCCATGCAGGAGAAGCTCGACTTCTGGTATCGCGAAAACGGCGCGCCGATCGACATGGAGGCTTACAAGACTTTCCTCAAGGAGATCGGCTATTTGGTGCCGGAAGGGCCGGCCTTCAGCGTCTCGACCGAGCATGTCGACCCCGAGATCGCCGTCGTTGCCGGGCCGCAGCTCGTCGTGCCGGTGATGAATGCGCGCTATGCGCTCAACGCCGCCAATGCGCGCTGGGGCTCGCTCTATGACGCGCTCTACGGCACCGACGCCGTTCCCGAGACCGGCGGCGCCGAGAAGGGCAAGGGATTCAACCCGGCGCGCGGCGCCAAGGTGATCGCCTGGGCGAAAGATTTTCTCGACCAGTCGGTACCGCTGACCACAGGCAAATGGGCGGGCGTCAATGGGCTGTCGGTGGCGAATGGCGCGCTGAAAGCAGGCGAGGGCGCCGGCGCTACGACGCTTGCCGATCCAAGGCAGTTCGTCGGCTATCGCGGCGATGCCGCCACACCGGAAGCCGTGCTCCTGGTCAAGAACGGTTTGCATATCGAGATCGTGATCGATCGCGCCAACCAGATCGGCAGGACCGATCCGGCCGGCATCGCCGACGTCCTCCTCGAAGCCGCGTTGACCACCATCCAGGACTGCGAGGATTCGGTCGCCGCCGTCGATGCCGAGGATAAGGTCGTCGTCTACCGCAACTGGCTCGGCCTGATGAAGGGCGATCTCACGGAAGAGATCGCCAAGGGCGGCAAGACCTTCGTCCGCAAGCTCAACCCGGACCGCACCTACACCTCGCGCGGCGGCGGCACGCTTACGCTGCCCGGCCGCTCGCTGATGCTGGTGCGCAATGTCGGCCACCTGATGACCAACCCGGCGATCATCGACCGCGACGGCAACGAGGTGCCGGAAGGCATCATGGATGCGGCGCTCACCGCGCTGATCGCGCTGCACGATGTCGGCCCGAACGGCCGCCGGATGAATTCCCGCGCCGGCTCGATGTATGTGGTGAAGCCGAAGATGCACGGGCCGGAAGAGGTCGCCTTCGCCGTCGAGATTTTCGACCACGTCGAAGCGCTGCTCGGTATGGCCAGGAACACCATCAAGATGGGCATCATGGACGAGGAGCGGCGCACCACCGTCAACCTCAAGGAAGCGATCCGCGCCGCAAGAGAGCGCGTGGTGTTCATCAACACCGGCTTCCTCGACCGCACCGGCGACGAGATCCACACCTCGATGGAAGCCGGCCCGATGATCCGCAAGGGCGACATGAAGCAGGCTGCCTGGATTTCCGCCTATGAGGCCTGGAATGTCGACACCGGCCTGGAATGCGGGCTCGCCGGCCACGCCCAGATCGGCAAAGGCATGTGGGCGATGCCGGATCTGATGGCGGCGATGCTGGTTGAGAAGATCGCCCATCCCAAGGCCGGCGCCAACACCGCCTGGGTGCCGTCGCCGACAGCGGCGACGCTGCACGCCACGCACTACCACAAGGTCGACGTGCACGCCGTGCAGGCGGCGCTGAAGAGCCGGCCGAAGGCGAAGCTCGACGACATCCTGTCTGTGCCGGTAGCAAGGCGGCCGAACTGGACGCCGGACGAGATCCAGCGCGAGCTCGACAACAACGCGCAAGGCATTTTGGGCTATGTCGTGCGCTGGATCGACCAAGGCGTCGGCTGCTCGAAAGTGCCCGATATCAACGATGTCGGCCTGATGGAGGACCGCGCCACCCTGCGCATCTCCTCGCAGCACATCGCCAATTGGCTGCGCCACAAGGTGTGCTCGGAAATCCAGGTGAGAGACTCGCTGCAACGCATGGCGGCCATCGTCGACCGCCAGAATGTCGGCGACCCGCTCTACCGGCCGATGGCGCCGGATTTCGACAATTCCATCGCCTTCCAGGCAGCCTGCGACCTGGTGTTCAAGGGTACGGTGCAGCCGAACGGCTATACCGAGCCGGTGCTGCATAAGCGGCGACTGGAGCTGAAGGCGCGCGAGCAGTAGCGCGGCGCAAGCGGGCGCCGATCACGTAAACGAGATATCGAGGTGATCGGCGACCGGTCCACAAGGCATTGACGATTTTCAATCTACCTACTAGTTGGTAGGCAATTGAATGAAAGGAACCGTCATGCCTGCACGAATGAACCATGCCCAGTCCTCAAACGGCTGGCTCAAAAGCTACTATTTTCTGCGGTTTGCCGTGTCGGCGGCCTGGGTCGCGATAGCCGTCACCGTCGCGAAGTCGGTTCCGCCGCTCGCCGCCGTAATGCTGGTGGCCTACCCCGCCTGGGACGCGCTCGCGAACTATGTCGACGCGCAGCGCAGTGGCGGCTTGGGCCGCAACAAGTCGCAGCTCCTCAATTTCGCCGTCAGCATCGTCACCGCAATCGCGGTCGCTATCGCGCTTGGCCGCAGCATGAACGCGGTGCTCGCGGTCTATGGGGTCTGGGCGGTCGTCTCCGGCGCGTTTCAGCTTCTCACCGCGGCGCGTCGCTGGAAGAGTAACGGCGCCCAATGGGCGATGATCCTGAGTGGCGCGCAATCAGCGCTGGCCGGCCTCTTTTTTGTCAAGATGGCGGACGGCGCCGAGGCCATCGGCATCGCCAATGTCGCGCCCTATGCAGCTTTCGGTGCCTTCTACTTCCTCGTGTCCGCCGTGTGGCTGTCGGTCAGCGATATCCTTCGCAAGTCGCCGCAGGCCGTGCGTTGAGATTTCCTCCGCCGGAGGTTAGGCATGTCCATGGACAAGCCGTCGAACACCGCCGATGACATACTGGCCGCCGCGCGACGCTTCATCGTCGCCGGCGGCTATAACGGGTTCAGCTACGCCGATATCGCCGACGTGGTCGGTATCCGCAAAGCCAGCATCCATCATCATTTCCCGAGCAAGGTCGACCTGGTGCAAAGCCTGGTCAGGCGCTACCTCGAGGATGCCGTGACGGGCATGACGGAGCTAGAGCGCAGTGTGCCTGCGCCGCCTCAGTTGCTGCGCACCTATGCCGACTTCTGGGCGCAGTGCATCGAGGATGCGAGCAGGCCGATCTGCGTCTGCGCGCTGCTTGCCAGCGAGCTTCCGGCCCTTCCGCCCGAGGTGGCCGCGGAGGTCCGGGCCTATTTCCGGTTTCTCTCGGGGTGGCTGACCGGCGTTATCGAGCGCGGCGCCGCGCAAGGCACATTGACGATCGCCGCCGCGCCGCGCGTGGAGGCGGAAGCCTTCATGGCGACCGTGCACGGGGCGATGATTTCCGCGCGGGCCTATGGCGATGGATCGAGCTTCGCCATGATCCTGGCACCGACGCTGCAGAAGCTGATCCCGGCGCAAGATTGAAGAGGGATGAAAGCCCGATACGCCCGCTTCACGCCGCCTGCGCCATGCGCTGCGCGCTCATGCGATAAGAGATCGCCTCGGCCAGATGGATGCGGCCGACGGTCTCGCTGGCGTCGAGGTCGGCCAGCGTGCGCGCCACTTTCAGCACGCGGTGATAGGCCCGCGCCGAAAAGCCGAGCTTTTCGCTGGCGTCCTTGAGCAGCGTCAGCCCGGCGCTATCGGGCTTGGCGATCTCCTCGATGATCGAGGGCGGGCAGTGCGCGTTGGTGGTGGCGCCCGCGCCCAGTCTTTCCAGCCTTTCGCGCTGCATGGCACGCGCACGTGCCACGCGCTGCGCCACCGAAGCGCTCGTCTCGGCCTTGTCCGGCCGGATGAGGTCGCTCGCCGAGACCGCCGGCACCTCGATCCTGAGGTCGATGCGGTCGAGCAGCGGGCCGGAAATGCGCGCCTGGTATTCGGTGCGGCAGCGGTCGCCGCGCAGGCAGCGATAGCCGGGCTCGCCCGACATGCCGCAGCGGCACGGATTCATCGCCGCCACCAGCTGGATGCGCGCCGGATAAGTGACGCGGTGGTTGGCGCGCGCGATCATGCAGTCGCCTGTTTCCAGCGGCTGGCGCAGCGCATCCAATGTCTGCGGCGTGAATTCCGGCAACTCGTCGAGGAACAGCACGCCGTGATGGGCGAGCGAGACCTCACCCGGACGCGCGCGCAGCCCGCCGCCCACCATCGCCGCCATCGAGGCCGAATGATGCGGGGCGCGGAACGGCCGCCGGTCGGTCAGCTTGCCTTCGCCGAGCTCGCCGGCGACGGAAGCGATCATCGACACTTCGAGCAGCTCCTTCGGCGCCAGCGGCGGCAGGATCGAGGGCAGGCGCTGCGCCAGCATCGACTTGCCCGAGCCGGGCGGCCCGACCATGAGAAGGTTGTGGCCGCCGGCGGCAGCCACTTCGACCGCCCTCTTGGCGCTCTCCTGGCCCTTGATGTCGGCGAGATCCGGCAGGTCGCGCGCAGCAAGCTGGATGCCGGCCTCGGGCCGCGACAGCACCTGCGTGCCGCGAAAATGGTTGGCGACGGCAATCAGGCTGCGCGGCGCAAGGATGTCGAAATCCTTGCCTGCCCAGGCCGCCTCGGGGCCGCAGGCGAAGGGACAGATCAGGCCCTTGCTCTCCGCATTGGCGCCGATCGCCGCCGGCAGCGCGCCGGCAACGCCGGCGATGGTGCCGTCGAGCGACAATTCGCCAAGCACCACATAGCCGGCCAGCATATCGCCGGGGATGGCGCCGAGCGCCGCCATCAGGCCGAGCGCGATCGGCAGGTCGTAATGGCTGCCTTCCTTGGGAAGATCGGCCGGCGCGAGATTCACCGTCACCTTCTTCGACGGCATCGACAGGCCCGACGCATGCAGCGCCGCCTGCACGCGCTCGCGGCTTTCGGCCACCGCCTTGTCCGGCAGGCCGACGATCTGCATGCCGACCTTGCCTGGCCCGACCATCACCTGGACATCGACCGGCAAAGCCTCGATGCCCTGGAAAGCGACCGTGCGAACCCGCGCTACCATTTATCCAAAACCCCCGGCCTCAACGCGCCCGTATCCACCATCGGGCCGCGAGCGCGTAAAGTCCAGACAACCATAGATTTTCGAAACGCGCAAGAACATTACAGGAACATCTATCCGCGAAGATGATGGATTTCGGCCAAAGCTCCTTCTGGACTAAAAGGCCGAGGCGCGCCCAAGCAGCCGCTATCCCCCGTGCTCTCGACCTGTTGAACAAGGCGAGCAGTCCCTCCGGCAATCCGGGCTGTTGCCGTCTAGGCGGTGATGTAAGGCATCGACCGTGCCTGAAAGCGATCGATCGATTGCGATGTGGGGTGGAAGCCACTCCATGACAGGATATCGGAAAGGCCAAGGCATGGCGAACCGGCGCAAAGAGCCGCTTTCCAGAAAAATCTCATTTACAAGGTCTATGAACCGCCGGCGGTCTCGCTCAACTCGTTTCAAAGTTTGCGAACGAATATAAGCCCGGGGGATTCGTCGCTCCTTCAGCGCTAAGACAGCCTCCGCGATGGATCGAGGGTCGGGTGGAACTGTAAGCGAATATTCGTCATCGAGATAAAGGTCTCGACCACCATGGTTCGGGGTCGTGACAACAGGTAGCCCCGCGAGAAGATACTCTGTGCTGGCGAACATTGGTCCCTCTATTGCAGAGAGACAAATTCCCACGGCTGCACGATTTAGATGCATGTTCACATGAGCCGGCGCCAATCGAACAGGTTTGCCGGTGCTGTCAAACTCATTGATAAACACGTGACCCGGCGCGAGCTCCCTGTGCCGATTTACCCGCGCCCTTTCCGACTCCGTCGTGGATGACCCCACTGAATCACGATAAAAGACAAATGCACAACGCTCGATGCCAAGGGACAAGTCGTGGCGTTTCCACGAAGCCAGTTGCGCATTGTATATTGCATCAAATTCTACAGGGATGTCCTCGAGGGGCCTGAATATGTATTCGGATGTTGTTGAAGTCTTGTTGTGCAGGACGGCGGCCTCACCGGACTGATTCAAGAGATCAGCCTCGGCTTGTGTGTTGGATAGGAAGATTAGCGAGTGACGGGGGTTCCCAAGTCTATGCAGGACGGCATAGGTCCGGATCATTTTGACGCTGGAATTGTTTTCGATGGACCAGGTTGGCGAGATGAGAAACCAGGCACGGTGACTGCGTGGAAGGAGAGGCATGTGACTTGCCAATCCAAGGGGCGTACCGGACATTCCCGAATAGGATATGAACGGATCGTCCGACAGCAAACTTGCCTGAAGAGCAGGTTGCGACTTCGCGGAAGAGTACCACCCTTTCCGGAGATAGCGGCGATGACGCAACATTGCTCCGACAATCTCGGATGCGGTAGGAGGCCGATATCCGTGCTGCAGAGTCAACATGCGGCAATTACGCGGCCGACTTCAGCCGCTTCCCCTCAACGCAATCCCAGAACAGGCTGGCGATGTCGGCGCCGCCAAAGCGCTGCACTTCGCGCACGCCGGTCGGCGAGGTGACGTTGATCTCGGTCATGTAGTCGCCGATCACGTCGATGCCGACGAGGATGAAGCCGCGCTCCCTGAGCGCCGGTCCGATGCGGGCGCAGATCTCGCGCTCGCGCTCCGTCAGCTCGGTCTTCTCGGCGCGGCCGCCGACATGCATGTTGGAGCGGGAATCGTGCTCGGCCGGCACGCGGTTGATGGCGCCGACCGGCTCGCCGTCGATCAGGATGATGCGCTTGTCGCCCTTGCGCACGTCCTTGAGATAGCGCTGCACGATATAGGGCTCGCGGAACAGCTGGCCGAACATTTCGAGCAGCGAGGCGAGGTTGCGGTCGGCCTCGTGCAGATGAAAGATGCCGGCGCCGCCATTGCCGTAGAGCGGCTTGACGATGATGTCGCCGAACTCCTTGCGGAAGGCCGCCACTTCCTGGGGGTCCTTGGTGATCAGCGTCTCCGGCATCAGGTCCGGGAATTCGGTGACGAAGATCTTTTCCGGGCTGTTGCGCACCCAGGCCGGGTCGTTGACCACCAGCGTCTTCGGATGGATGCGCTCCAATATGTGCGTGGTGGTGATGTAATTCATGTCGAAGGGCGGGTCTTGCCTGAGCAGCACGACGTCCATCTCGGAGAGGTCGGTGCGCACCTTCTCGCCCAGCGCGTAATGGTTGCCCTTCTCGTCGCGCACCTGCATCTCCTCGATGCGCGCGAACACCTTGCCGCCCACCATCGACAGCCGGTCGGGCGTGTAGTGGAAAAGCTTGTGGCCGCGCCGCTGCGCCTCCAGTGACAGCGCGAAGGTCGTGTCGCCGGCGATCGACACGGTGGAGACATGGTCCATCTGGACGGCGATCTTCAACGGCATTTGCGGTCTCCGGGGAACTCAGACGCCCGATATAAGGAAATCGGCGGCGCCTGCCAATCGTGCTCGCTTGGTGCAGAGGCTCAGCGGTCGAAGACCAGCCTGGAGTAGCCGAGGAAGGACAGCGCCATCGCGACGATCGAGGCAAAGGCCAGTGCCGCCAGCGGCGGCAGGGCAGGCAGCGCGAAGAGCAGAGCGCAGTAGACCAGGTAATTGACGATGCTGGTGGCGATGCCGACGCTGCCATAACGCACGCCTTCCTGCGCGATGCCCCGGCTCGACGGCGCGAAGGTCAGATGGCGGTTGATCTGCCAGGTGACGCAGAGCGCGAAGCCGATCGACAGCAGGCGCGCCGCCATCGGGCCGAGCGGCGTGGCGGCAAGCAGCAGCCAGAGCGCCGCGGCGTCGGCGACGAAGCCGATGCCGCCGGCAAGGGCGAAGCGGACGAGGCGATCCACTATGCCGCCCGCGAGGCCTTGCCCGGTTCGCCCTTGGGCGAGGCCTGCCCGGATATCCCGCGCTCGGCGCGGCCGGAGGAAATCGACAGATAGAAGATACGCTTCTGCTCGGCCCGGCCGCGCGAGACGGAATCGAGGATCAGCCCGGTCATCATCGACAGCATGGCCAACAGCAGCATGCCGATCGACAGCACCCAGGTCGGCATGCGCGGCACCAGCCCCGTCTGCGCGAACTCGACCAGCACCGGGATCATCAGGCCGATGCTGGCCGCCAGGAAGAACAGCGCGAACGTGCCGAAGAAGCGCAACGGCTGCGTCTCCTTCACCAGCATGGCGAACATCCACAGTATCCTGGCGCCGTCGCGGAAGGTCGACAGCTTCGACGACGAGCCTTCCGGGCGGCGGCCGTAATCGAGCGCCATCTCGCTCACCGGCAGCTTGAGCTGCGAGGCATGCACCGACATCTCGGTCTCGATCTCGAAGCCGCCGGAAACGGCCGGAAAGCTTTTGACGAAGCGGCGCGAAAAGACCCGGTAGCCGGAGAAGATATCGGTGAAGTCGGTCCCGAACAGACCTTTGTAGAGGCGGTTGAAGATGCGGTTGCCGAAAGCGTGGCCGTTGCGGCCGGCATCGTCGCTCACGCCGCGCCTGGTGCCCACCACCATGTCGGAGCGTTCGGTCTGCAGGACGTTGATCAGCTGCGGCGCATCCTCCGGCGCATAGGTGCCGTCGCCGTCGGCCATCACATAGATATCCGCGTCGATGTCGGCGAACATGCGCCGCACCACATTGCCCTTGCCCTGGCGCGGCTCGCGCACGACGACGGCGCCGGCGGCGCGGGCTTTCAGCGCGGTAAGGTCCTTGGAATTGTTGTCGTAGACATAGATCGCGGCCGAAGGCAGCGTCTCGCGGAAGCGCCGCACGACGTCGCCGATCGTCAGCTCCTCGTTGTAGCAAGGCAGGAGCACGGCGATGACCGGCTCGTGGCGGACTGCATGCGGCATGTCTGTCTCCGGACGCCCGATCCAGCCTCCGGCCGTGCTCATGCCGGCCCTGTCGAGCCGTTTTACTATTTATTGAAGCCGTTAAGGCTAGGTTTAAAAACCGATCCTCTCCCTTCAAAGGCCACCGCAATGGGCACAGCCGAGACCGGCGCCGCCGCCTGGAAATCCGATCTGGCGCTGGCGCTGCTTGCGGCCCTGCTCGCATTCGCCATCGATGCATGGGCCGGGCTTGGCCAACTGACCGACGCCGGCGGCGACAACGACAATCTGCTGCGCCTCGTCGAGGTCCGCGACCTGCTCGCCGGCCAGGGCTGGTTCGACCTGCACCAATACCGGATGGGGCTGGAAGACGGCTTCGTCATGCACTGGTCGCGGCTGGTCGACGCGCCGATCGCCGCCATCGCATTTGCGGCCTCGGCGCTCACCGGCAGCAGGCCGCTCGGCGAGGACGTGGCGCAGGTGATCTGGCCGGCGCTGCTCTTCTGGTCGACCTTGTTCTTCACCGCCCGCGCGGCGCGCAGCTTCGGCGGTGGCGGCGCGGTGCTGCCCGCCATCCTGATCGGCGCCGCCGGCTATTATTTCATCGGCATCTACGACCCCGGCGCGCTCGACCACCACAACGCCCAGCTGACGCTCACCATGGCGAGCCTCGCTTTGCTGCTCGAGGCGCCCTCCCGACGCTGGGCCGCGTTGTTGTCCGGCCTCTGCGCCGCGCTGACGCTCGCCGTCGGCATGGAAACCGTGCCCTATGTCGCCACCATCGGCGTGTGCGTGGCGCTGCTGTTCGTCGCCGATCCAGGCGGCGAACGGGCGATCGCCCGGAATTTCGGCCTTGGCTTTGCCGGTGTCGCGGCGCTTGTCTTCGCCGTCACCGTTCCGCCTTCCGCATGGGGCGTGGCGCAGTGCGACGCCTTCTCGGTCGCGCAGTTTGTCATCGCGGCCATTGCCGGCGCGGGGCTTGCCGCTATCGCCTCCGTCGAGCCCGCCGCCGGCAGCTGGCCGCGCAGGCTGGGGTCGCTTGCGCTTCTGGGGGTCGTGCTCGGCGTGGTCGTGGCGGTGCTGTTCCCGCAATGCCTCTCCGCGCCTTATGCCTCCCTCGATCCGCGCCTCAAGGAACTGTGGCTCGACCATATCGACGAGGCCCAGTCGCTGTTTGCGCTGCTTGTCCGCGATCCGGCTCGCGTGGCGGCGCGTTACGCGACGCCGCTGGTCGCGATCGTCCTGATGGCACGGCCCTTGCGCCGCGGCGGCTGGCGGCGGCAGGACAGCCTCGTTGCGGCACTGCTCGTCGTCGCCTTCGCGGTCGGCGCGTGGCAGGTGCGCGGCACCACCTTCTCGATCGCCTTTGCCGTCGTTCCGTTGTCGGCCTGGATCGCAAAATGGCGGGCGCGGGCCGAAGCCAGCTCCTCGCTCGGCGTGGCGCTGCGCCTTGCGGCCGTCTGGCTGGTCTCGATCAACCCGGTCTGGACGGGCGTCGCCGCGGCCGCCTCGGTGGCGTTCGAGAAGGGCAAACCCATTGCCGACGGCGGCGCCATGGACAAGACTTGCCAGAAGAAGGCCAGTTTTGCGCCGCTCGGCGGCATGGCCGATACCACCGTGCTGACGATCTCCAATCTCGGAGCGCCGGTCCTCGCTTATAGCGGCCATCGCGTTTTCGCCGGCCCCTATCACCGCAACGTCGCCGGCAATCTCCTGGCGCTGGACGCCTTTCTCGGCTCGGCCGATGACGCGCGGGCAATCGTCGAGGCGCATCGCGTCGGCCTCGTCGCCATCTGCCCCGGCAATGTCGAGACCCTGATCCTGACCCGGAAGGCGCCGCAGGGTTTCCTTGCCGGCCTGCTGCGCGGCTCCGTGCCGGACTGGCTCGAGCCGATCGGCGAGAAAGGCAGCCCGATCGAGCTCTATCGCCTAAAGCAAGCTGGCTAAAGCAATTCCCGAAGGTGCGAAACGACGTTTGCTGCGCAATTGCATCCCAGAAGAGACCGTTCGATACTTATATTAGCAATTATGCATAAATGAATATTGGAGGTGGGGCTGCCATTTCTTGTCCAAAGCTGAGCCGGCGACGTGCCAAGCAGCTTCTGGACGATGGAAAAATCGATTTTCCGATACTTTTCCTAAACGCTTTGCTGCCACTCTGGCCATAAATACCGACATCAGAACAGAGGCATGATGCAAACGACGTTTGGCACCGGCCAGCCAGGCAAGGAAAATACGGATCTGGCCTTCACGGATTCGTTGACCGGGCTCGGCAACCATCGTCGCTTCTTCGACAAGGTCGATCGCCTGATCAGCGACCGCGCCGACGATCCCGCGCCCTTTACCGTCGGCATCCTCGACCTCGACGGCTTCAAGCCGATCAACGACCTGTTCGGCCACAAGGCCGGCGACGACATCCTGATCCAGGTGGCGATGCGGCTGCGCGCTTCGATGGATGGCTATTCCACCGTCTGCCGCATCGGCGCCGACGAGTTCGCCTACCTCTATCCGATGGTGTTCTCGGAGGAGCAGGCGGCCGAGACGTCGCGCATGCTGATCGAGATATTGTCGGCGCCCTATGATGTCGGCGAGCGCACCGCAAGGCTTTCGGCCTCGGTCGGCTGCTCGCTGTTCTATTCCGGCGACGAGACCACCGAGATCCTTCTCAACAAGGCCGAGACTGCGCTCTATCACGCCAAGCGTTCGGGCCGCGGCCGCGTCGTCGTCTACACCCGCGAGATGGAAGAGGCGGCCAAGCGCGTCACCCGCATCGAGCAGGCGCTGCGCCGCGCCGTCTCGGCCGGCGAGGTCGAACCGCATTTCCAGCCGATCGTCGATTTGAGCAGCCGCCGCACCATCGGCTTCGAGACGCTGGCGCGCTGGACGGACCGCGACCTCGGCGTCGTGCCGCCATCCGTCTTCATCCCGATCGCCGAGGAACGCGGCATCATCGGCCCGCTGTCGCAGCTGGTGCTGCGCAAGGCGGCCGAGGCGGCGCGCAGCTGGCCGAAGGAGCTGTTCTTGTCCTTCAACCTGTCGCCCTCGCAGCTCGTCGACCAGAACACCGGCCTGCACATCCTGGCCATCCTCGACCGCACCGGCTTCGATCCGCGCCGGCTGGAGATCGAGATTACCGAGACTGGCCTGATGAACGATCCGGCCTCGGCCGAGAAGATCGTCGAGGACCTGCGCCGCGTCGGCATCCGCGTCTCGCTCGACGATTTCGGCACCGGCCAGTCGTCGCTCGGCCGCCTGCGCGAGTTCCATTTCGACAAGCTCAAGATCGACCGTGCCTTCGTCTCCTCCATCCTCGACGACCGGCCGTCGGAGCACATCATCCGCGCCATCCTCGCCATGTGCGAAGGGCTCGGCATGGATGTTGTCGCCGAAGGCATCGAGGACGAAGCGCAGGCCGACCGCCTCGTCCAGTTCGGCTGCGCCGGCGGGCAGGGCTATCTGTTCGGCAAGCCGGCCGATGCCGACGCCACGCTCGGCTATCTGCGCGATTCCTATCGCGGCGCGCTGCACGCAAAGGCGATCTGACAAGTTCCCCAGCACAGGGGATTTTGACCGATCGGCTCTGTTTGCGTTGATCGCATGCGCTGGAGATTGGCCGAAACGCCCATCGCGATCGTCATTCCAGGGCGGAGCAGGAGCGAAGCTCCGTCGCGAAGACCCTGGAATCCATGCCGTTACCATCGCCAAGGATCGCAACGGAGCAGAACTTTTGCACCGTGGCGGCGCTTCCAAGTCACGGAATGGATTCTACGGTCTGCGCGCGTCGCTTCGCTCCTTGCTCCGCCATAGAATGACGAGGTTGGGGCGGCTTCAACCAATCCCCGGCGTTTGTGCTGATTTCACGGAAATGAACGGAAAATCTTGCACCAAGACAAACGGCAACCTTTCAAATCCCTATGTCGGGGAACTAGAGCTTTCCGGCTGTTCGGAAGACCGGCCGCCGCCTGCGGCGCGTCGATCATTTGTCGGACATAAGCTACCGAAACCGCCATTTCGTCCTTGCTCCCGGGCCCGGCGTGGCTAGGATGCGCGCCGGCAAAACGGGAGAACGGATCATGATGCCATCGGCGCGTTTCGCCGACCTCGACGGCGCCTCGGTGCTGATCACCGGCGGCGGTTCCGGCATTGGTGCTGCGCTTACCGAAGGCTTTGTGCGGCAGGGCGCCAAGGTCGCTTTCATCGACATCGCCGACGAGCCAAGCACCGCCCTTGCCGACCGGCTGGAGAAGGAGCTTGGCCGACGCCCACTCTACCTCAGCGCCGACCTGCGCGATATCGCGGCGCTGCGCGCCGCCGTTGCCAAGGCGGCCGAGGCGCATGGCGACGTCACGGTGCTGGTCAACAATGCCGCGCTCGACGAGCGTCACGCAGTGGAAGACGTCACCGTCGAATTCTGGGACAACAACCTTGCGATCAACCTGCGCCCGCATTTCTTCACCGCCCAGGCCGTGGCGCCCGGCATGAAGCGGGCCGGCGGCGGCTCGATCATCAACTTCACCTCCACCTCCTATCTGATCAACCACCCCGATATGCCGGCCTACACCGCGGCCAAGGCGGGCATACTGGGCCTGACGAAAGGTCTCGCCGGCAAGCTCGGCGCCGACCGCATCCGCGTCAACGCGGTGGCGCCAGGCTGGGTCATTACCGAACGGCAACGCAAGCTCTGGGTCACTGACGAGGCGCTCGCCGCCCATGTCGCCAAGCAGTGCATCAAGGATGTCATGCAGCCCGACGACATGGTGGGCACGGTGCTGTTCCTGGCGTCGGACGCCTCGCGCATGCTGACTGCCCAGATGCTGATCGTCGATGGAGGTTTCCTGTGAGCCCGGCACCAGCGGTCGCTGCGCTCGACTGGGGCACGACCAGGCTCAGGGCTTGGCTGCTCGACGGCTCGGGCAAGGTGCTTGCCGAGCGGCGCGGCGATGACGGGTTGATCACCGCCCGCGAAAAAGGTTTTGCCAAGGTGCTGGAAGGCCATCTTGCCGCCATGGGCGCGCCGGAGGCGCTGCCGGTCATCATCTGCGGCATGGCCGGTTCCCGGCAGGGCTGGATCGAGGCGCCTTACGTCACCGTGCCGGCGCCGATCGGCGCGATCTTGCGCGGCGCCGCCCGCATCGAGGCGTCGGGCCGCGACATCCGCATCGTGCCCGGCCTCGCGCAGCGGCTGGCCGACGCGCCCGACGTGATGCGCGGCGAGGAAACCCAGCTTGCCGGCGCCGGTTTGCCGGCAAAGGGACGCCACCTCGTCTGCATGCCCGGCACGCATTCGAAATGGGTCGCGGTCGCGGACGGCGCGGTCACGGGCTTCGGCACCTGGCCGACCGGCGAATTGTTCTCCGTGCTGGCAACGCACTCGATCCTGAAACACTCGCTGGGCGAGCATCCCGCTCCGGTTGCCGCGGGCAGCCAGTTCTTCCGGCAATGGTGCGAGCGGGGTTTGGGCGAAGGCGGCGATGTCACCTCGAAACTGTTTGCCATCCGCGCCGCCGGGCTTCTGCAGGATCTGCAGCCCACTGACGCGGCGGCCTGCCTGTCCGGGCTTCTGATCGGCGGCGAGATCGCCTCGGCAAGGCGTCGCTATGGCGCTAGCGATGCGCCGGTGGCGCTGATCGCCTCCGGCGCACTGGCCGAGCTTTATGGCGCAGCGCTGGGCCTCGCCGGCCTTGCCTTTCGCAGCGTGGACGCCGATGAAGCGGTGCGCGCCGGCCTCGTCGAAGCCGCGCGCGAGAACGGCATGATTGGAGGCGCTTCATGAGCCAGACCGCACCCTTCCCGAAACTGAAGTGCGGGCTTGTCGCCATCCTGCGCGGCCTGAAGCCGTCCGAGGCGGTGGCGATCGGCCGGGCGGTCCACGATGCCGGCATCGAGGCGATCGAAGTGCCGCTCAATTCGCCGGAGCCGTTCCTCTCCATCGCCGATCTGGTCAAGGCGCTGCCGAAAAGCGCGCTGATCGGCGCCGGCACGGTGCTGACGGCGACGGACGTCGATGCCTTGCACAAGGCCGGCGGCAAGTTGCTGGTCAGCCCCAACATCGATGCCGAGGTCATGGGCCGCGCCATGCAATACGGCATGGTGACGATGCCGGGCGTGTTCACGCCGACCGAAGCCTTCCAGGCGATCCGCCTCGGCGCCTCGGCGCTGAAATTCTTCCCGGCAAGCGTGCTTGGATCGAGCGGCATCGCGGCGATCCGCGCCGTGCTGCCGGCAACGACGCTTGTCGGCGCCGTCGGCGGCGTTTCCGACAAGGATTTCGCCGGCTACAAAGCGGTCGGCGTCAGTATCTTCGGGCTGGGATCGAGCCTCTACAAGCCGGGTGCGAGCGTCGAGGACGTGGCGCAGCGCGCCCGCGCCGCGGTCGCCGCCTGGGATAAAGCTTTCGGAGTGGCGTGATGAATGGCGTTTCGGTTTTTTCCGACCATATCTGCGAGCTCGGCGAGGGTCCGAGCTACGATCCCGCCACCGACACGCTGTTCTGGTTCGACATCGTCAACGGCAAGCTTCTGGAAAAGCCGCTCGCCGGCGCGCTGAAAGTGCATGATCTAGGCGTCATGGCCAGCGCCATTGCGGTCATCGACGCCGACCGCCAGCTGATCGCCACCGAGGTCGGCCTGCAAGTCCGGGACGTCAAGACCGGCAAGCTGACGCTGCACACGCCGATCGAGGCCGACAATCCGCTGACGCGCTCCAACGATTCCCGCGTTCATCCCTGCGGCGCCTTGTGGACCGGCACGATGGGCAAGGACGAGCAGAAGGGCGCCGGGTCGATCTACTGGTTCTTCAAGGGCGAATTGCGCCGGCTGTTTTCGGGCATCACAGTCTCGAATTCCATCTGCTTCTCGGAGGACGGCAAAATCGCCTACTACACCGACACCGCGACCGGGCTTCTGATGCGCGTTGCCTGCGATCCGGCGACCGGCCTGCCGGCCGGCGAAGTGAAAGTGTTCGTCGATCATCGCTCCTCGAAAGGCTATATCGACGGTTCGGTCGTCGACCGCGACGGCGTGCTGTGGAATGCCGTCTGGGGCGGCAAGGCGGTTAAGGCCTATGCGCCAGACGGCACGCTGTTGCGCGAGATCGCCATGCCGGTGACGCAGGCCTCCTGCCCCGCTTTTGTCGGTTCAAAGGCCGACCGGCTGGCGGTGACCTCCGCCTGGAAAGGCAAGGACGAGAAGCAGCGCGCGCTCGACCCGCAGGCCGGCATGACCTTCCTGCTCGACATTCCAGTCAAGGGGCGCTTCGAGCCGCCCGTGCTGATCGCATAATTCCTCGACACAGGGGTTTTGAAAGCGTCCTGGTTGTCGGCAGGCAAGGTTTTCACCGTTCATTCCATGAAATCAGCGCAAACGCCGGAGATTGGCCGAGCCTCTCAACTCGTCATTCCAGGGCGAAGCAGCCGCGAAGCGGCGTCGCGGAGACCCTGGAATCCATTCCGTGACCTCGGCCGAAGGGCGCAGCGGAACAGAATTCTGCACCGTGAGCGGCGCTTCGACGTAACGGAATGGATCCTCGGGTCTGCGCGCGTCGCTTCGCTCCTTGCTCGCCCGTGGATGACGATCGTGATGGGGGTTTCGGCTAATCTCCAAGGCCGCTCCCCAAGGCAAACATAGCCCGCGGTCGAATCCGTGCTGGGGTATTGGGAGCAATCTTCGCCGGAGTGTTCCATCCGGAATTGCATCAAGACAAGAGATGCGGCGGCCGGCTTACTGTCGCGCAATCGCCTCGGTTCGGTCGGTTTCCCGCAAGCCGGCCACTTCGGGCATGCGATGGTACGCGCCTGATTTCCCGGAGCTTTCGATGCCGCAGCCGACCTTGATCCTTGTCTACGAACCGGAAACGGCCTGTTTCGACCGGCTGGTCGCCCAGGGTTATCCAGCGGAGCGCGCCATCGAGATCTCGTCCTATCTGGCGCAGTCGACCGACTTGGCGCCGGAATTCAACCAGCTTGCCGAGGCTTGCGAAAGGCGCGGCCTCGCCTTCAGGCCTGTCGAGCTCGACAACGCGGCGCCGGTTCTGGCGGGGGCCGATCCGGCAACGACGCTGGTCTGGACGCTTACCGACGGTATCGCCTACTTCCGTGGCGGCGCAGCGCCGGCGCTGGCGCGACTGAACAGGCTGCGCACCGTCGGCGCCGACGATTCGCTGTTCGCGCTCTGCCAGGACAAGCTGCGTTCTGGCGCCGTGCTCGGCGCGCTCGGCCTGCCGGCGCCGCAGGCCGGCCTGGCGCGCAACGGCGAATGGCTGGTCGAGCCGCCGGCCTCGCCCAAGGGCTGGTTCGTGAAACCCAACCGGCTCGGCGCCAAGATCGGCATCTGGCCGGATTCGCGCGTCAGCGATCTCGGCCACGCGCTGGAGCTTAGCCGGCGTGTTTTTTCGCATTATCACGACGATGTCGTCGTCCAGCCCTATGTCGCCGGCCGCAACGTGCGGGCGAGCTTTCTTGGGTTGAAGGAAGAAACCGGCGTCGAGGCTTTGGGCATATTCTTCGTCGGTTCCGGCGGCGACTTCCAGACCATGGCCGACTCGATGGCACTCTATGGCCAGACCGGTCAGGCGGCGAAGGATGCTGGCACCTATGCCGAGCCGGAACTTGAGGCCGTGGGCGCCAGTCAGCCTGAGGCGGATCGAAAAATCCGCGCCATCGCGCAGAAGCTGATAAGCGCTCTGGGCCTGGGGGACGTCTTTTCCGTCGACTTCAGGGTCGAGGCCGACGATACCGTGCACCTCATCGAGTTCGAAGTCTGCCCCGGCCTGCCCTGCTTCGATTTCCGCGACTATTGCCGAAAGCAGTGGGGCATGGAACTCGCCGATGCGATGGCGGAGACGGCGGCCAACCGGCTCTTCGGCTAACAGGTTGAAGTCGTGACCTTCATGATTGGCTGAGCCCTAACGACTTCGTCATTCCAGGGCGGAGCAAGGAGCGAAGCGACGCGCGCAGACCCTGGAATCCATGCCGCTACCTTGGCCACGGAGTGCAGCGGAGCAGAATTCTGGACCGCAGCGGCGCGTTGAAGTCACGGAATGGATCCTCGGGTCTGCGCTGCGTCGCTACGCTCCTTGCTCCGCCCGTGGATGACGACAGCTGGGCGTTTTCGGCAATCTCCAATGTAAGCCGCGCAGCAACAGCCGATCTGCCTGCTTTGCCGAACCTAGACGCCCTCGACCAGCACGATCTCGCCATCGGCCACTTTCTGGCGGATGGCGGCGGCGCGCTGGTAGTCCGGCGAGTGGTAGCAGTCATGCGCCACGGCCAGCGATTCGAACTCGATGATGACGTTGCGGGCGCGCCCCGGCCCTTCGGCCTTTTCGTGCTCGCCGCCGCGCGCCAGGAACTTCGCGCCAAAGCGGTCGAAGGCGAGCTTCGCGGCGGCGACATAGTCCTTGTAGCCTTCGGCGTCGCGCACATCGACACGGGCGATCCAATATCCCTTCGGCATTCTTTTTCTCCTGTTTGTTTTTCGCGAAAGAGGGCCGGTCCTCAGGCGGATTGCATTTCGGCGAGGATCGCCTCGGCCGCGGCGCGGCGGTCAGGCGCGGCGACGATCGGCCGGCCGACGACAAGGTGGCTGGAGCCGTTGCGGATCGCCTGCGCCGGCGTCACCACGCGTTTCTGGTCGCCATGGGCGCTGCCGGCCGGCCGGATGCCCGGCGTCACCACCGCCAGATCGGGTCCGACGATGCGGCGCACCGCCTCGGCCTCCTCAGCCGAGCAGACGATGCCGCCCATGCCGGCATGCAGCGCCTGTTCGGAGCGCCTGAGCACCAGCGTGTGCGGGTCGTATTCATAGCCGGCGTCGATCACGTCCTGCTCGTCCATCGAGGTCAGCACCGTCACGCCAAGCAGGCAGAGCTCGCTGCCCCTGGCCGCCTCGACAGCCGCTCTCATGGTTTTTGGATAGGCATGCAGCGTCAGCATCGTCATGCCCATCTTGACGATGTTCTCGACGCCCTTGGCGACCGTGTTGTCGATGTCGAGCAGCTTCATGTCGAGAAACACCTTCGTGCCGCCGCTGGCGAGCTCCCGCGCGAAGTCCAATCCGCCGGCGAAGGCGAGCTGGTAGCCGATCTTGTAGAAGGAAACGGCGCCTTCGAGCTCGCGCACCGCCTTCTCGGCCTCTTTCAGCGTCGGCAGGTCCAGCCCAACGATCAGCCTGTCCCGCATAGTGTCGGCCTCCGCGAAATTGATCACGCCTCGATCCGGGTGGACAGCATGCGCGAGGTTTCGATCAGTGTACGGCATAGGCGCTCCATCGATTGCTGTAGTCTGGCGTCCCTGAATTGTCCGTCCTCGGCGAAGGCTTCGCCGGCCTCGGAGACCGAGCATTCGGGCGTGATCACCTCCATCTGGCAGCGCACCAGCACTGCGCGCAGATGGTTGATGCAACGTATGCCGGCGAACTTGCCCCCTGAGGACGAACAGAGCCCGACAGGCTTGCCGGCAAGCGGCCTAAACGTATGGCTGCCCTCGCGCCGTACCCGGCTCACCCAGTCGATCGAGTTCTTGAGCAATGGCGGGATCGAGCCGTTATATTCGGGCGTCGCGATCAGCAGCCCGTCATGCGCGGCGATCTGCCGGCCGAGCTTGATGGCGTTTTCGGGGATGCCTTTTTCCTTTTCCAGGTCCTCGTCCATGATCGGCAGAGGATAGTCGCCGAGCGAGATGCGCGTCACCTCCGCGCCCTGCATGGCTAGTTCCTTCTGCGCCACGTCGGCGGTCCGGCCGCTGAAGGCGCCGGTCCGGACCGAGCCGGCGAAGACGAGGATTCTTGGGATCACGGGCATTGCTTCGCAAAAGGCAGTGGGGAATAGGCATTAGGAGAGTGGTTTCCTGACTATTCCCTACTGCCTACTGCCTTATCCCTCCCTTCGGTAGATCCACAGCTGCGTCGGCGGGATGTTGCGGAAGATGAAATCGAAATGCTCGACCGTGTAATCGCCGCGCCCGGCTGGGATCGGCGACAGCGGGCCATAGGTCAGCTGCACGATCGGCCGTCCGGCCGGAATGCGGTCGAGCAGGCTTTCGATATAGGCGATGCGCTGGGCGACGGGGAAATTGAGCAGCGGCACGCCGGAGACGACCGAATCGAACACCATGTCGCGCTTGTCGCCGAGCGTGGCATTGAGATTGAAGGCGTCGCCCTCGATGACGTTGACGCCGGGATAGAGCCCGCGCAGATGGCGCACGAAGTCGGTCGAATATTCGACCGCGTAGAGGTTTTCGGGCTTCACGCCCTGGGCCAGGATGGCGCGGGTGATGACACCGGTGCCGGGCCCGACCTCGAGCACCGGCAGGCCCGATCCCGGATTGACGATCGACGCCATCTTGCGGGCGGTGACGGAACTGGTGGGAACGATCGAGCCGACCGTTTTCGGCTTGTCGATCCAGCCTTTGAAGAACTTAAGCTCGTCGTCGAATTTTTCGGCCAGCGCTTTGCGCAACCCGGGACTACGTGCCATCACGAGCTCTCCTCAATGCTCAGCCTCCCGCTCCGCTACTTAGCAGGTGGGTGGGACAAGGCAAGGCGTCAAGCTGGCATAAGGTGTTGATGACGCTTGGGCACCGGATCGCCCCGATGCCGTGCGAAATGCGCGCCTGCGGCAATCAGTTTTCGCCGAACGACTCGAAGAAGTCCTTCATGCGCGCGAAAAAGCCGCTCGACTGGGGCGAATTGTCCTTCGAGGAGATCTGCTCGAACTCTTCCAGCAGTTCGCGCTGGCGGCGCGTCAGGTTCTGCGGCGTCTCGACCGCCGTCTGGATGTAGAGGTCGCCGACATTGGGCTGGCGCAGCACCGGCATGCCTTTGCCCTTCAAGCGGAACTGGCGGCCGTTCTGCGTGCCTTCCGTCACCTTGACCTTGGTCTGGGTGCCATCGAGCGTGGTGACCTCGAAGGAGCCGCCAAGGGCTGCCGTCGTCATCGAGATCGGCACCTTGCAATAGAGATCGGCGCCGTCGCGCTGGAAGAATTCGTGCGGCTTGACCGCCAGGAAGATGTAGAGGTCGCCGGGCGGTCCGCCGCGCAGGCCCGCCTCGCCCTCATTGGCCAGCCGGATGCGGGTGCCGTCCTCGATGCCGGCCGGGATGTTGACCGACAGCGAGCGCTCCTCGGTGACGCGGCCCTGGCCGGCGCATTTCGGGCAGGGGTCCTTGATCGTCTGGCCACGGCCCTGACATTGCGGGCAGGTGCGCTCGATCGAGAAGAAGCCCTGCGTGGCGCGCACCTTGCCGTGGCCGTGGCACATGGAGCAGGTCACCGGCTGCGTGCCGGGCTTGGCGCCGCTGCCGGAGCATTCCGAGCAGGAGATCGAAGCCGGCACGCGGATCTGCGCCGTCTTGCCGGAGAAGGCTTCTTCCAGCGTGATTTCCATGTTGTAGCGCAGGTCGGCGCCGCGCTCGCGGCCGCCCGACGAACGGCGCTGGCGGCCGCCCATCATGTCGCCGAAAATATCCTCGAAGATGTCGGCGAAGCCGCCGGCGCCGAAACCGTGCGCTGCGCCGTTCATACCGCCCTCGAAGGCGGCGTGGCCGAAACGGTCATAGGCGGCGCGCTTCTGCGGGTCCTTCAGCGTCTCGTAGGCTTCGTTGATCTCCTTGAACTTGTGCTCGCAGGCGTGGTCGCCGGGGTTGCGGTCGGGATGGAACTGCATGGCGAGCTTGCGGAAAGCGCTCTTGAGTTCCTTGTCGTCGGCGCCTTTTTGCACGCCCAGCGTTTCGTAGAAATCAGCTTTCATTTTTTCCCGCTGTCCGGATGCTCAATGTCTTCAAGCATTGTTGGCGACGTTTGCCGGCACGTTCTTGGATTTAGGAGCGATGTTTCCCGGATGCTAGTACTAAGCCGGGCCGCTCTGGGTTTTTCTGTCACTTTTTCGACTGGGGTTGCAAAAAAGCCCGGCCTTCCGCCGGGCTTTTCGCATGATCCGCCGTCGGCCGGCTCAGGCCGACTTCTTCTTCTCGTCGTCTTCGTCGATTTCCTCGAAGTCGGCATCGACCACGTCCGAATCCTTGGCGGCGTCCGCCTTGGCGTCGGCTTCGGCCGCTTCCTTCTGCGAGGCCTCGTACATGGCCTGGCCGAGCTTCATCGACACTTCGGCGAGCGACTGCGACTTGGCCTCGATGTCGGCCGGGTCGTCGCCCTCGGCTGCGGTCTTCAGCGCGGCGATCGCATCCGAGATCGCGGTGCGATCAGCCTCCGAGACCTTGTCGCCATAGTCCTTCAGCGACTTCTCGGACGAATGCACCAGCGCTTCGGCCTGGTTGCGGGCCTCGACGAGGGCACGGCGCTTCTTGTCCGCGTCGGCATTGGCCTCGGCGTCCTTCACCATCTTCTCGATGTCGGCGTCGGACAGACCGCCCGAAGCCTGGATGCGGATCTGGTGCTCCTTGCCGGTGCCCTTGTCCTTGGCCGAGACGTTGACGATGCCGTTGGCGTCGATGTCGAACGTGACCTCGATCTGCGGCACGCCGCGCGGGGCCGGCGGAATGCCGACGAGGTCGAACTGACCGAGCATCTTGTTGTCGGCCGCCATCTCGCGCTCGCCCTGGAAGACGCGGATCGTCACCGCCGACTGCGAATCCTCGGCGGTCGAGAAAGTCTGGCTCTTCTTGGTCGGGATCGTGGTGTTGCGCTCGATCAGCCTGGTGAACACGCCACCCAGCGTCTCGATGCCCAGCGACAGCGGCGTCACGTCGAGCAGCAGCACGTCCTTGACGTCGCCCTGCAGCACGCCGGCCTGAATGGCGGCGCCAAGCGCCACGACCTCATCCGGGTTGACGCCCTTGTGCGGCTCCTTGCCGAAGAACTGCTTCACGATCTCCTGGATCTTGGGCATGCGGGTCATGCCGCCGACCAGGACCACCTCGTCGATCTCGCCCGCCTTCAGGCCGGCATCCTTGAGCGCCGCCTTGCAGGGGTCGATCGTGCGCTGCACGAGATCCTCGACCAGGCTTTCGAACTTCGCCCGGGTGAGCTTCATCGTCAGGTGCTTCGGGCCGCTGGCATCGGCGGTGATGAAGGGCAGATTGATCTCGGTCTGCGTCGTCGACGACAGCTCGATCTTGGCCTTTTCGGCCGCTTCCTTGAGGCGCTGCAGCGCGAGCTTGTCGGCCTTGAGGTCGATGCCCTGCTCCTTCTTGAACTCGGCCGCCAAGTACTCGACAAGGCGCATGTCGAAGTCCTCGCCGCCGAGGAAGGTGTCGCCATTGGTCGACTTCACCTCGAAGACGCCGTCGCCGATTTCGAGCACGGAAATATCGAAGGTGCCGCCGCCAAGGTCATAGACGGCGATGGTCTTGCCGTCCTTCTTCTCCAGGCCGTAGGCAAGCGC
Source organism: Mesorhizobium sp. CA16 (assembly GCF_020165175.1). Taxonomy (NCBI): domain Bacteria; kingdom Pseudomonadati; phylum Pseudomonadota; class Alphaproteobacteria; order Hyphomicrobiales; family Phyllobacteriaceae; genus Mesorhizobium; species Mesorhizobium sp. CA16. Next base: position 37,360 of record NZ_JAIUHP010000025.1, on the reverse strand, counting down.
GGCGGCCGTCGGCTCATTGATGATGCGCAGCACCTCGAGGCCGGCGATCCTGCCGGCGTCCTTGGTCGCCTGGCGCTGGGCGTCGTTGAAATAGGCCGGAACGGTGATGACCGCCTTCTCGACCTTCTCGCCGAGATAGGCTTCCGCCGTCTCCTTCATCTTCTGCAGGATCATGGCCGAGATCTGGCTGGGCGACTGCTTCTTGCCGCCGGCCTCGACCCAGGCGTCGCCATTGTCGCCCTTGACGATCTTGTAGGGGACAAGCTTCTTGTCCTTCTCCGTCACCGGGTCGTCATAGCGGCGGCCGATCAGGCGCTTGACCGCGAAGATGGTGTTTTCCGGATTGGTGACCGCCTGGCGCTTGGCCGGCTGGCCGACGAGACGTTCGCCGTCGCTCGAAATGGCGACGATGGAAGGCGTCGTGCGCGCGCCTTCAGCATTCTCGATCACCTTGGGGTCCTTGCCATCCATGATGGCGATACACGAGTTGGTGGTGCCGAGATCGATACCGATAACTTTTGCCATTGTTCTAATCTCTCCTCTAAGCAGGCTCTCTGGACCCTTCAAAAGGCGTTCCGACGAAAGCCCCTGTTCACAAGAAATCCCGTCATGGTCCCCGCTTTTTAGGGCTGGACGGCTGGCGCGTATATAAGAACAGGCGACACAAGGCGCAAGCATCCTGCGCAAGCTGTCCATCGTCTCGGCAGCGAGCCGGAAGAGACCCGCAGCGCTCTGCGCCCGAGCCGGTCTGAGGTCGATCTATCTCACTGTTCCAGCTTGGTTTTTTTGAAACGGCGTCGCTTAGGGCACACAGATCTGCCGACCGCGAAGGTCAGGACTTGCTGTTTCGGGCGTGACTTTCGGTCGCGAAAGAGCGGAAAACCAGCACTGCGGCGACGCTTCGCGCATCCAGCGGCAAGCTGTGGGGAGCGCCTGGCGCTCGGGCAAACCCCTGCCGGGCGCGTGGCCCGGCAGGGGTTGCGGACTTCAAGCAATTCCACGAAAAGCCGCAGTGGTTTTCCGTTCGGAATTGCGTCAAACAGAACCTAGAGCCCGTTGTCCTTCAGGATCTTGGCGGCGTTGTCCTTGGTGATCTTTTCCGTCGGCAGGGTGATGGTCTTCTCGACCTTCTCCCCTTTCAGGAACTTGATCGCCTGACGCAGGCCCTCGGCGCCCGGCGTCACATAGGTGAAGGTCGCGGTCAGCTCGCCCTTGTTCACCATCTGCACGCCTTCGTTGGGCAGGCCGTCGATGCCGATGAACTTGATGTCCTTCTCGCGCCCGACATCCTTGGCCGCGAGATAGGCGCCATAGGCCATCGGATCGTTGTGGCCGTAGACGAGATCGATCTTCTCGTTGGTCTTCAGCGCGTTGGCCATGATGTTATAGGCCTGGTCCTGCTTCCAGTCGCCCGACTGCTGGTCGAGCAGGTACTTGATGCCCGGCTCCTTGTCGGTGAATTCATGGAAGCCGTCATGGCGGTCATGCGCCGGCTGCGTGCCCATGCCGCCCCAGATCTCGACGACGTTGCCGGCCGCCTTGCCCTTGCCGCCCAGGAGCTCGACAGCATATTCGCCAGCCGCCCGGCCGATCAGCTTGTTGTCGCCGCCGACGAACTGCGTGTAGTCCTTGGTTTCGACATTGCGGTCGAGCACGAAGACCGGGATCTTGGCGTCGATCGCCTGCTGCACCACGCCGGTCAGGCCGGCCGATTCCTTCGGCGAGACCAGCAGCGCGTCGACCTCCTGGCGGATCAGGTTCTCGACGTCGGCGACCTGCTTTTCGGTCTTGTCCTCGCCGTCGGTGATGATCAGCTCGACCTCCGGGTGCTTGGCGGCTTCCGCGATGATGTCCTTGTTGAACTGGGCGCGCCAGGGTTCGATGGTCGTCACCTGCGAGAAGCCGATCTTCCACTTCTTGTCCTGGGCAAAGGCATGGTTGCCGGAAAAGAGCGCGGTGGTCGTCACAAGCGCCGCCGCGAAGGTGGCGAGCTTCAGCATATCACGTCGTTTCATGGTCCTGTTTCCTCCGGATTATAGAGACGAGGTCTCCTGTGACGGCCGCTTTGCCGCGGCCGTTTCCTTTTGCGCCGCCCGTCCGCCGGGCAGGCGCAGATAGCTGAGAAGATCGCCGGCGTTGCGCTCCTGCACGAGCACGGTGCCGATGATGATCGCCCCCTTCAGCACCAGCTGAAGGTTCGAATTGATGTTGTGCAGCTGCAAGATGTTTGACAGCAGGCCGAAGATCAGCACACCGCAGAAGGTGCCGACCAGGCTGCCGCGCCCGCCCATCAGGCTGGTGCCGCCGATGACCACGGCGGCGATGGCGTCGAGCTCCAGTCCGGCGCCGGCATCGGGCTTGCCTTGGCGGTATTGGGCCACGTAGAGCACCGCCGCGATGCCGGCGAGCAGGCCCGACACCGCATAGGTGGCGATCTTGACGCGCCCGGCGGCGATGCCGGAAAGCCGCGCCGCCTCCTCATTGCCGCCGATGGCGTAGACATAGCGGCCGAAGGGCGTGAAGCGCAGCACCGCGCCGTAGATCACGACCGCGCCGAGGAAGAACAGGCCCGGCATCGGCACGATGCCGAACACCAGCGAGCGCAGGATCTCGAAATCGGCGGTGGCGTTCGAGGCGGTATAGACCGGCAGCACCGCGTTGTTCTGACCGGCGGTGAGCCTGGCGATGCCGAGCGCCGTCACCATCATCGCAAGTGTCACGATGAAGGGCTGCAGCCGGCCGGCGACGATGATGAAGCCGTTGATGGTGCCGAACAGAAGGCCGACGCAAGGCGCCACCAGCAGCACGCCGAGCACGCCGAACTTGGCCTCGACCTGCGGCAGCAGGTACCACAGCGAAAGGCAGCACAGGATCACGCCGGCGACGCCCGGAATGATCAGCCCGCGCGCCTTGTCCAGCCGCGCGTCGCGCCCGGCTTCCGCCCCGGCGCGGGATTTCTCGATGTTGAGCAGGATGAAGCGGGTGGCCAGTACGCCGAGGCAAAGCGCCGCCAGCGCGGTCGTCGGCACGCCGAGCGCCGCCGACGGTGTGACGCCCGGCACGGTGAGCAGCATGGCGCAGACAACCGAGCAGATCGCCATCAGCGAGCCGACGGAAAGATCGATGCCGCCGGTCAGGATCACCGCCGTCATGCCGGTGGCGATGAGGCCGGTGGTCGACACCTGGCGCAGCACGTCGAGCAGGTTGCCGTAGGACAGGAAGATGTTGTTGCCCTTGGAGCTGATCGGCGAGCCGAACACGCCGATCAGGAAGATGGCGATCAGCCCCCAGTAAAGTTTGGTGCGGGAGACAAGGCTGATGAGGTTCATGCGGCTGGTCTCGCTGCCCGTCTTGGTGTGGCAAGTCTTGGCGCGGCAAGCCGCATGATCGCCTCCTCGCTGGCCTCGGCGCGGGACAGGATTCCACGCTGGCGGCCCTCGGCCATGACCAGGATGCGGTCGGCCAGATGCAGAAGCTCGGGCAGTTCGGAGCTGATCACGGCAATCGCCAGCCCGTCGCCGGCCAGCTTGAAGACGAGGTCGTAGATTTCGCGCTTGGCGCCGACATCGATGCCCCGCGTCGGCTCGTCGAGCAGAAGCACGCGCGGCCGGGTCGCCAGCCACTTGCCGATCACCACCTTCTGCTGGTTGCCGCCGGACAGCGTGCCGGCGGCCTGCTCGATGGTTTCGCAGCGTATGCCGAGCGCGCCGACCGCGTCGCGTGCCAGGCCGCGCTCGCCGGAGCGCGAGCGCAGGCCGAAGCGCGCCAGCGCGCCGACCAGAGGCAGCGCGACATTGTCGGTGATCGAGGCTTGGAGATGCAGGCCTTGCGTCTTGCGGTCCTCAGTCACCAAAGCAATGCCGAGCCGGCGGGCCTCGCGCGGCGAGCCGATCTCGACCGGCACGCCGTCGAGCCGAATCTCGCCGCCGGTGCGGCCGTCGCTGGAGCCGAAGATCGCCTCCAGGATCTCGGTGCGGCCGGAACCCAGCAACCCGCCGATGCCGAGGATTTCGCCGGCCGCAAGGTCGAAGCTGACGCCGTCGATCATCGTGCGCCAGCCATGCCGGTCGGGCTTCGACAGCGACAGGTCCCTGACCGAGAGCACCGCTTCGCCGCCGGGGGTGCGCTCATGATCGGAGGAAGCGAGAAGGTCGCGCCCGACCATGGCCGTGATGATGGCGTCTTCGTCCAGCCTTGCCATGTCCCGCGTCAGCACGTGGCGTCCGTCGCGCAGCACCGTCACCCGGCTGGCCAGATGCATGACCTCGTCGATGCGATGCGAGATGTAGACGATCGCAACGCCGCTTGCCGCGAGCTGGCCGATGATGCGGAACAGTCTCTGGCACTCGGCCGGCGACAGCGCCGAGGTCGGCTCGTCCATGATCAGGATGCGCGCCGACTTCGACAGCGCCTTGGCGATCTCCACCAGCTGCTGCTCGCCAACCCTCAGCGTGCCCACACGTGCCTCGGGATCGAGCTCGATGCCGAGACGCTGCAGCAACGCGCTGGCAGCGCGGCTGCTCGCCTTGCGGTCGATGACTAGCCCGGCGATCAGCTTTTCGCGGCCGAGGAAGATGTTGTCGGCGACGCTGAGCTCGGGGACGAGGTTGAGCTCCTGGTGGATGATGGCGATGCCGGCGTCCTCGGCGTCGCGGACGCCGGTGAAGCGGACTGCCTGACCGTCGATCGCCACGGCGCCTTCGTAGTCGGTATAGACGCCCGACAGGATCTTCATCAGCGTCGACTTGCCGGCGCCGTTCTCGCCCATCAGCGCATGCACCTCGCCGGGCCTGAGGTCCAGGCTCACATCGGACAGCGCGGCGATGCCGCCGAACCGCTTGGAAATGCCGGTCGCGCTCAGGACGACGGTTGGACCGTCGGCGGCCGCATTGCCAGTCGTGGTGGAATCAACGCGCTGCATGGCAAAGGACGGCCTCCCTCCGTCGTCTTCGATTGTTTGAACGCTAATCTAAACGTTTCGAATGTGTCAAGCGCATATCTGGTTGCTGAGGATTGATGCATTTCAATTCTTGCGAAAAAAGCCGGGTTTGCGTAGGTTTGGCCAAATAGGGGCAGTTAAACGTTTCGAAAATGACGGTGTCAGGGCGGAAAAAACAGCGGAAATCCACGGCGCCGACCATGCTGCATGTGGCTGAGGCGGCGCGTGTGTCCGTGGCCACCGTATCGGCAGTGCTCAACGGCACCGCCACCGTCAGTCCGGAGCTTACCCAGCGCATCGAGCAGGCTATCCGCGACATCGGCTACAAGCGCAACGCCATTGCCCGCAGCCTCAAGATGGGCACCACGCGGACCATCGGCCTGACGGTGCCGCATATCACCAACCCGTTCTTCACCGATGTCGTTTCGGTCATCCAGCAGGCGTTCGACCGCGCCGGCTATGCCGTGATGCTGTGCTGCACGGACGAGGACCTGAACACGCAGGACGACCAGATCCGGCTGCTGCTCGACCGCATGGTCGACGGGCTGATCGTAGCGCGCGTCGGCGACGGCGGTATCCTGAAGGGCATCGTCGGGGACGCCAACGTGCCGGTGGTGCTGCTCGACCGCCTCTGCGAAGGCGTCGACACCGATGCGGTGGTGCTGGACAACCAGCGCGCCGTGTTCGACGCCGTCACCTATCTGATCCATCTCGGCCATCGCCGCATCGGCTATATCACTGGCGCCTCCGACATATCCCCCATGCATGACCGCATGATCGGCTACCGCGAGGCGCTGCAGGCTGCCGGCCTGCCCGTGGCGGAGGAGCTCATACGCTCCGGCAATTTCCACGAGATCGACGGCTATAACGCCACAATGCAGCTGCTTTCGCTGCACGACCGGCCAAGCGCGATCTTCTCGGCCAACAATCCGATGGTGATCGGCACCATGAAGGCGATCCGCGACATCGGCCTCAGCTGCCCCGAAGACATTTCGGTCGCCTGTTTCGACGATTTTCCCTGGTCGGACGTGTTCGTGCCGCAGCTGACCACCGTGGCGCAGCCGGTGCAGGCGATCGGCGAGCAGGCGGCGAACCTCCTGCTCGACCGGCTGGCCGGCAACAGGGAGGCGCCGCCGCGCAAGCTCGTGCTGAAGGGCCGGCTGATGATCCGCAATTCCTGCCGGCCGCTGGGCGCGCTCGCGCAGAGCGTCAGCGCGTAAATCCGAAGGAGCTCTCGCCTAGCAGCTGCAGCCTTGGAAAGATGCCCCGGCCGCCGGCGACCACACGGGTGCCTTTGCCGATCACCGTCTTGGGGTCCGCTTTCAGCACCGTGCCGCCGGCCTCTTCGACCAGCAGCATGCCGGCTAGGCAATCCCAGGCGTTCATGTGCTCCTCGAGATAGCCGAGCAGCCGGCCGGCCGCCGCATAGGCAAGCATGAGCGCTCCGGAAGCATTGCGGTAGAAGACGCCGCCCTCGCCCATGATCAGGCCGATGAGAATGACGACATTCGTGGTGGAGGCGCGGTTGGAGAGCCCGGTGCCGACGGCGCCGTCGGAAAGCGACGCCGCATTGCTGGCCTTGATCGGCTTGCCGTTAAGGAAGGCACCGCCGCCGCGGCGGGCGTAGAACGTTTCGTCGGTCGAGGGTTCGTGGATAACGCCGACGATCGTCTCGCCATCCCTGGCACAGGCGATCACCACGCACCAGGCGGGAATCCCGCGCACGAAATTGGCGGTGCCGTCGATCGGGTCGATCACCCAGACATGTCCGGTTGTTCCGGTCACCGCCGCGTGCTCCTCGCCGACGATGCCGTCTTGCGGATAGGCCTCGGCGATGGCCGCGCGGATGAACAGCTCGACCTCGCGGTCGGCCTCGGAAACCAAGTCCTGGTGGCCCTTGCTCTCGACGGCCAGGTTGTCGAGGTCGCGAAAATATTTCAGCCCCAGCTCGCCGGCGCGCCGCGCCAGGTCGATGGCAAGATGCATGCGGTCGTCGAGATCATGGGTCATGTGCAGGCTCGCGCGTTGGCGGTGAGCCTGCCCTTAACAGATGGGTATGTCAGAAGCCATGGCGCCGTCAGGCCGCCTTCGACATCGATTTGTGCACGTCAGCGAGGATCTCGAAGGAGCGCACGCGCGCCGCATGGTCGAAGCACTGCGCCGTCACCATCAATTCATCGGCGCCGGTGCGGCTTATGAAGGCGTCGATGCCTTGGCGCACCGTCTCCGGCGAGCCGACGACGGCGCAGGACAGCGCCTGGGCAAGCATGGTTTTCGCCGCAGGATCGAGGTCGCGGTCGTAATTCTCGACCGGCGGCGGCAATTGGCCGGGCCGGCCGCTGCGCAGATTGACGAAGGCCTGTTGCAGCGAGCTGAACAAAAGCTTCGCCTCGGCGTCCGACGGCGCGGCGAAGACATTGAGGCCGAGCATGACATAGGGCTTGTCGAGTTGCGCCGACGGCTGGAAGCGCGTGCGATAGACCTCCAGCGCATGATCGAGCTCGGCCGGGGCGAAATGCGAGGCGAAGGCGTAAGGCAGGCCGAGAAGGGCTGCGAGCTGCGCGCCATAGAGGCTGGAGCCGAGGATCCAGACCGGCACGCTCTGGCCCTCGCCGGGCACGGCGCGGATGCGCTGGCCTTCCTCGGCCGGCTGGAAATAGCCCATCAGCTCGACGACGTCCTGCGGGAAATTGTCGGCGCTTTCGAGATTCCGCCGCAGCGCCCGCGCGGTCAGCATGTCGGTGCCTGGCGCGCGGCCGAGGCCGAGATCGATGCGGCCGGGGAAAAGTGCGGCCAGCGTGCCGAACTGCTCGGCGATCACCAGCGGCGCATGGTTGGGCAGCATGATGCCGCCGGCGCCGACGCGGATCGACTTCGTCCCGCCGGCGACATGCGCGATCACGACGGACGTCGCCGCGCTCGCAATGCCCGGCATGTTGTGGTGCTCGGCCAGCCAGTAGCGCCGGTAGCCCAGCCGCTCGGCATGGCGGGCAAGGTCGAGCGAATTGGCAAGCGACTGCGAGGCGGTGCTGCCTTGCGTGATCGGCGACAGGTCGAGAACCGAAAGGGCCGTCATTGGTCAGGTCTCCACGATGCGTTTTTCCCGCAGTCTCGCCTCGAAGGCAGCGCGGTCGGGAATGACGATGGCGAGCTGGCTCTCCAGCACGCCGGCGAGCTCAGCGGCCGTCGCGATCTCGCGCTGCTCGCTGCGGCCGCCGGCATGATGTGTCGACAGCCGGTTGTTGCGCAGCGCATAGCGCCGGTCGGGCAAGGCGAGCGCGGCCACCAGCGTGGTCAGGAAATGCGAGCTCGGATGCGTCGACAGGAAATGGCTGCCGACCAAGTAGTCGACCTCATAGGCCTGGCTCATGTCGAAGCGGTAGAGCGTGCGCCAATCGCTGCCAATGCCTGCTTGCAGGCGAAGATCGTCGCCGGTCTCGACGATGCGGAAGGCCTCGTGCGGTGTCTGCTGCACCAGCCCGGGCTCAAGCAGCAGCGGCGCCGTCAGCGTCAGGCCGCCGAAGCCGACATCGGCAATATAGGTGCGGCCGCCGAGCTCGACGCGCAGCAGCATATGGCTGCGCGCGGTGACGGCATCGTCGGGCTGGCGCCACAACACGCGCGCCGCCAGCCCGCTGGTCGTGAAGCCGAGCGCCTTCAGCGCATGCATGAAGATGAGATTGTGCTCGAAGCAATAGCCGCCGCGGCCCTGGCCAAGAATCTTGTCCTGCAGCGAGGCGATGTCGAGCCCGACGGAAACGCCCATCAAGGCGTCGATGTTCTCGAACGGGATCGCCTGCGGGTGAGTTGCATGCAGCGCCTGCAGCGTGGCGAGCGAAACGTCGGTCGGCCCGTCATAGCCGATGCGGGCGAAATAGCCATCGAGATCGAAGTCGCTCATTCAGGGGCAGGTCCGGCTTGACCGGCCCGATATAGGCACTGCCCGCCAACGCCGCAAATAACGGCCACGCTTTGCGATTGGGCCACATGCCAATGCATGTCGCCCGGAAGTGCGCAGCGGTTCTGGGACCCCGATGAAACAGGTCCCCAGAGCGCGTCGCCCGAATCCAGTTCAGCGCGACGTGCTTCAGGCCGGTTTGTGATTGTTTTCGGCCGGCTCTTCCTCGATGGCCATGGACTGCTGCGCCGCCAGGAAGTTGCCGACATGGCTCAGGCCCTCGAAATGGTCGCAGAAGACCTTGATGACGACCAGCAACGGCACCGCCATCAGCGCGCCGACGAAGCCCCACAGCCAGGACCAGAAGGCGATGGCGATGAAGATCGCCACCGCATTGATCTCGAGGCGCCGCCCGACCACCGTCGGCGTCACGAACTGGCCTTCGATGATGTCGCACAGCACCACGAAGGCCGGCGCCAAGAGCGCATAGGCGATCGTGTCGAAGCTGATCAGCGCGATGATGGCGACGATCACGACCGTCATCAGCGCGCCGACATAGGGCAAGAAATTCAGCAATGCCGCCATCGCCCCCCAGACGAGCGGGTTGGGCATGCCGAGCCCCCACAAGCCCAGCCCGATCACCGTCCCGAGACTTACATTGATGATGGAGACCGTGAGCAGATAGTGCGAAATCTCGCGCTCAACGTCATAGACGATGCGCAGCGCCCGCTTCTTCTGCGTCATGCTGGCGAAGGATTGGACGATCTTCTCGTAGAACAGCGTGCCGGAGGCGAGCAGGAACAGCGACAGCACGAAGACGATGGTGATCGCGGTGCCTGCTTCCAGGATGTTGCTGGCCGCCGTGGACAGGATGCCGGAAGGCGCTACCGCGACCCGCTGAAGGCCGGGTTCCTGAGATGTCTCCGTCAGCGCCTCCAACTGATGTGAGAGGTCCGTCATTCGTTCGAGCGGCCGCTTGAACGGCGCCAGCCGCTCTGTGAGCTGCTGGCCGATCGAATAGCTGTTGTTGATGAGGTCGATGACCGGACCGCTGAGCAGATAGCCTGCGGCGGCGAAGACGAAGATCGAAAGCAGCACCAGCAGCGTCGCCGAGACAACCTCAGGGATGCCGTGCTTGCGCAGCAAACGCACGATCGGCGTCAGCGTCAGCGCCAGCAGAAAGGCGAGTATCACCGGCATGAAGAAGGCGCGCGCGAAGTACAGGGCCGCCGCCGTCATCAGAATGAAGATCCCGATCACCAGCGACCGCATCAGGCGGATATCGGCGCGCGCACCGGCGCGCGCGTCATGGCTTTCGGCAGCGCTCGCGTCCGAAGCGATCGGCTCGGTTTTCATCCGTTCCCTCAGGAGCACCGCAACCGGTGCAATCGCCGGGAAAACGTGCCCGCCACGCCAAGGTTCCCCTAGCAGGTCCTTGGGCGGCCGCTGTTCAGGCTACCGGCGCCCCGATGGCGGGCGCGGTTTTGGCCGTCTCCTTGCGCACGATCGGCGCCACCCTGGTGCCGTAAAGCTCGATAGCCTTCATGATCTTGGCGTGCGGCATGGTGCCGATCGCCATCTGCAGCAGGAAGCGGTCGTTGCCGAAGATCTTGTGCTGGGCGACGATCTTTTCCGCCACGGCCTCAGGATTGCCGACGAAGAGGGCCCCACTGGGACCCCGCGCGTGATCGAAATGCGCGCGCGAGGTCGGGCCCCAGCCGCGCTCGCGGCCGATGCGGTTCATCACCTCGGCCTGCGGTCCGTAGAAATCGTCGGCCGCCTGTTCGGTCGTCTCGGCGATGAAGCCGTGCACGTTGATGCTCGTGGCGAGCCTGGCCGGATCGTTGCCGCCGCGCCGCGCCGCCTCGCGATAGATATCGAACAACGGCGCGAAACGCGCCGGCTCGCCGCCGATGATGGCCAGCGCCAGCGGCAGGCCGAGCACGCCGGCGCGCGCGGCGGATTGCGGCGTGCCGCCGATGGCGATCCAGACCGGCAGTTTTTCCTGCAACGGACGCGGATAGACGCCGCGGCCGTTGATCGGCGCGCGCAGCTTGCCCTGCCACGTCACTGTCACCTGGTCGCGGATAGCGAGCAACAGGTCGAGCTTCTCGGCGAAGAGCTCGTCATAGTCCTCGAGATTGTAGCCGAACAGCGGGAAGGATTCGATGAAGGAGCCGCGCCCGGCCATGATCTCGGCGCGGCCGCCGGACAGAAGGTCGAGCGTCGCGAATTGCTGGAAGACGCGCACCGGATCGTCGGAGGAAAGCACCGTGACCGCGCTGGTCAGACGGATGCGCTTCGTGCGCTCGGCCGCCGCGGCCAGCGCCACCACCGGCGCCGAGGCGGCATAATCTGGACGGTGATGCTCGCCCAGGCCGAACACGTCGAGGCCGACCTGGTCGGCCAGCTCGATTTCCTCGATGAGGTTGCGCAGCCGCTCATGCGGGCCGATCGCGCCGGGGCCCGGCTCCGGGCTGACATCGGCGAAAGTGTAGAGACCGAGTTCCATCTGGTTGCGTCCTCAATGTTCATGTCGGCATTTGTTGTCGGCGCTAGAGGTAACCATCCGCCGTTCTGCCCGCCAGACGCGCGGTCTGTGAACAGTGCATCGCGCTGCCGGGCCGTATCCCTGCGGCAACAAGCCCGGATTTTTCATGGCTGCCATACCGTTTTGGCGCTTGAACTTAGCGCTTTCACGCGTATGTAAGCGTCGCGAATAGACTGCAGGGAAGTACACTTGGCTATCTACAGGGAAAAAGACATTTTCGAGCGGCGCAATGCCGCGAACGAGGCAAAGAAGGCGCTGCTCGAGCGCTTCAAGGCAAAGCCGGCGGCGGATGATCCGACAGTGCTGGCTCGCCAGGCCGAACGCAAGGCGATCCTTGAGGCCCGCGCCATCCGCGAGGCGGAAAAGGCAAGGCTGAAGCAGGAAAAGCTGGCACGCGAAGCGGCCGAGAAGGCCGAGCGCGAGGCGATTGCCGAAGCGGCGCGTCTCGCGGCGGAAGCGGCGGCGGCCGAAGAGGCCAAGCGCCGCGAGGCCGAGGAATCCGAGCGCATCGCTTTCGAGCTTGCCGATGAGGCCGCGCGCAAGGCCAAGCGTGACGCACGCTACGCCGCCCGCAAGGCACGTGTCGGCCGTACGCCTCCGGGCTTCTCCGCCCGCTAGGTTTGGATTCGTTGGAAATTAAGTCAGGGTCGCCGAAAGCGGCCCTGAATGCGTTTGTGCTACGGATAGTAGGCTAGGCGACCAGTTTAAGCCCGACGATGCCGCAGACGATCAGGCCGATACAGGCGAGCCGGACGATCGTCGCCGGCTCGCCGAGCAGCCAGATGCCGAGCAGCGCCGTGCCGACGGTGCCGATGCCGGTCCACACCGCATAGGCCGTGCCGACAGGCAGCGTCTTCAGCGCCAGCCCGAGCAGGCCGAGGCTTACGATCATCGAGGCGATGGTGAGAAGGGTCGGCAGCGGCTTGAAGAAGCCGGCGGTATATTTGAGGCCGACGGCCCAGCCGATCTCGAACAGGCCGGCGAAGAAAAGAAAAATCCAGGACATCGAAGACACTCCGTCATTCCAGCATCGCCTGAGATGCTTGGCGGCGGGTCGTCCCGGCCGATTTTCGGGGAAGCGAGGTCGTCCTCGCCCTTTGATATGGAGTAGCCTCGATCAACAAAACACCGGCAGCATTGTCATGCCGCCGGTTCAAAGTCAGCATTGAGCCGGGTCGACCGAATTCGGCCGCTTACTTTTCCTTGATACGCAACGCCTTGACCGGCGGCGCCTTCGGAGCCGGGGCCGCGGCGGGCTTCTTGGCGTCCTTCTTCGGCTTGCGGGCTTCCTTGCCCGCCTTCATCGCACCTTTAGCCATGATTCGCTCCTCCGATTGTGGACGTGCGAGTGAAACAAGAGAAATGCCCGGCTGCAAGAGGCTGTGCCGCTTTGCGAAGCCGGTCGACCGGCTGTCAACCGATTTCCGGGCACAGCGCGGTTCGAAACCTCGCAGGGGCTGGTGCATTGTCTGTGAGGCGGGCCGCTAGGCTCGGGCGCGGGGCAGCTCGGAGATCGGATGGCAGGACATAGCGGGTCGAGACGGGTGATCTACGCCGCGCTCGCCGGCAATTTGGCGATCGCGGCGACCAAATTCGCGGCGGCCGCCCTCAGCGGTTCGTCCGCCATGCTGTCGGAAGGTGTGCATTCGCTGGTCGACACCGGCAACGGCGCGCTGCTCCTCCACGGCATGCGCCGCGCCGCACGGCCGCCCGACCGCACCCATCCGCTCGGCCACGGACGCGAGCTCTATTTCTGGAGCTTTATCGTGGCGCTTCTGGTGTTCGCGCTCGGCGCCGGCGTCTCATTCTATGAAGGCGTCATCCACATCATGGCGCCCGAGCCGTTCGTCGACGCCAAGGTCAACTACATCGTGCTTGCCCTTTCCTTCGTCTTCGAAGGCAGCTCATGGCTGTTAGCGCTGAAGGAGTTCCGGCAGCAGAAGGGCAAGCAGGGCTGGCTGCAGGCCGTGCAATCGAGCAAGGATCCCAGCGTCTATACGGTACTGTTCGAGGACAGCGCCGCGCTGCTCGGGCTGGCAGTCGCTTTCGCCGGCATCCTGTCGGCCCAGCTTCTGGAAATCCCCGAGCTCGACGGCCTCGGCTCGATCGGCATCGCCATCATCCTCGGCGCGACCGCCATCTTCCTGGCGCGCGAGAGCAAAGGGCTGCTGCTGGGCGAACCTGCCTCATCCGAAGTGCAGAAGAAGGTGCTGGCGATCGTCCAGGACGATCCGGCGGTGCAGCGCGCGAACGGAATCCTGAGCGTCCATATCGGGCCGGAGGAAATCGTCGCGGGCTTGAGCATCGAATTCGAGGATCATCTCAGCGCGCCCGATATCGAGGCCTGCGTCGAGCGCCTGGAAGCCAGGCTCAAGAAGGAAATGCCGCAAATATCGAGGCTCTTCGTCAAGCCGCAAGCAACTGGCACATGGGAGCGGCGGCGCAAGGCCATGGCCGAGACCTCGGAGGAGGGATAGGTTTTGACAACGCGAACTTGTCAGGAGGAAGGCTATGAAGATCGACGGCGGATGCCATTGCGGCGCGATCGCCTATGAGGCGGAGGTCGATCCGGAAAAGACCTCGATCTGCCACTGCACCGACTGCCAGCAGCTGACCGGCACGGCCTTTCGCGTGACCGTCGGCGCGCCGGAAGAGCATTACCGGATTACCAAGGGCACACCGAAAGTCTATATCAAGACCGGATCCAGCGGGGCCAAGCGCGCGCAGGGGTTTTGCGGCGAATGCGGATCGCATCTTTATGCGACGTCGGTTGGCGATGGACCGAAAATCTATGGCATTAGGGTGGGCACGGCGCGCCAGCGCGACCAACTGGTGCCGAGAAGACAAGTCTGGCACCGCTCGGCGTTGCATTGGCTGCCGGAGTTTGAAGGCATGGCGACCATCGAGGAGCAGTAGCACTGTCGGATCGGCCCGTTGACGGAAGCCTCGGCGATTGGCTGACTGTTTCGCGCCTTCGTCATCCTCGGGCATGACCCGAAGATCCATGCCGTGACCGATATGAGGGGCTCGGCGGAGCAAAATTCTTAGCCGTCTCAATGGCTTAGCGTCACGGCATGGGATTCCAGGGGCTGCGCGCGTCGCTTCGCTCCTTGCTCCGCCCTGGAATGACGAAGTGATCGGCGTTCCAGCCAATCTCCAAGGAATGCGACCTCGCCAGCGAAGGAAGAATCGGTCTTCCATCGTCGGCGTCGAGCGACTACTCGTCGCCTTCGACGACGCGCAGCCTGAGCTGACCCGTCTTGGAGTCTGCTACCCGCGAACCGCCTTCGGCCTTTGGCGCGGCACCTCGCGCGGCCTCGGTCTCGCCTTCCGCGAATTCCAGCGCCTCGATCTTCTGGCCGCGCTTGGTCACCTTCGACGTCGACACCAGGATGTCGTCGATGTCGCGCGCCGCCTGGCCGAAATGTGTCTGCAGCCGACGTACCCGCTCGTCGACCCGCGCCACATCCTCCATCAGGCGGATGACCTCGCCCTGGATCAGATGCGCCTGCTCGCGCATGCGGGCGTCCTTGAGGATCGCCTGGATCACCTGGATCGACAGCATCAGCAGCGAGGGCGAGACGATGACGACGCGGGCGCGATGCGCCTTCTGCACCACCGCCTCGAAATTCTCGTGGATCTCGGCGAACACCGATTCCGACGGCACGAACATGAAGGCGGTGTCCTGTGTCTCGCCCTGGATCAGGTATTTTTCGGCGATATCGCGGATATGCACCTCGATGTCGCGGCGGAAAGCCTGCGCCGCCGCCTTCTGCATGGCCTCGCCCTCGGCGGCGCGGATGGCGTTCCACGCCTCCAGCGGAAACTTGGCGTCGATGGCGAGTGACGGCGCGCCGTTGGGCATCCGCACCAGGCAATCGGGCCGGCTGCCGTTGGAGAGGCTGGCCTGGAACTCGTAGGCGCCGTGCGGCAGGCCGTCGGCGACGATCGCCTCCATCCGCGACTGGCCGAAGGCGCCGCGCGTCTGCTTGTTGGAGAGGATCGCCTGCAGCTGCACGACCTGGCCGGCCAAGGACTGGATGTTGCCTTGCGCGGTGTCGATCACCGCCAGCCGCTCCTGCAGCTTGGCCAGGCTCTCATGCGTCGACTTGGTCTGCTCGGCCATGGTCTGGCCGAGACGCCCGGTCATGGCGTCGAGCCGTTGTCCGAGCGACTGGGTGAGCTCGGCCTGCCGCGCCCCGAACACCTCGGCGATCGCCCCCATGCGCCCCTGCATCTCGGCCTGCGCTTGCATGATGTCGGCCATCCTCGCCTCAGCATCGCGGGCATGGTCGGCGGCTTCGGCGGCCGCCGCCGCGCGTGCCCCGGCCGCGCGCCACAAGGCGACGACGAGCGCCACGGACAGCGCAAGCAGAAGGATCGCGCCGAAAGCCAGCGCCTGGCCAAGCGTCACGGTCGTGGCGCCAAGCCGCGCGATGGGCTCGGAAAGGACGGAGGTCATGTCGTTCATTTGGGCAGCATAACCGATTCGGCCTCCTGGCACAGATCAAAACGTGAACAGGTCGAAGATGCCCCGGTTGACGCTTTTCAAGCGAGGTCTTAGGTGAGACGCCATGTCGATCAAGCCGCTCATCATCCTTCCCGATCCCGTCCTGCGCCAGGTTTCCAAGCCGGTCGAGCGCGTCGATGCCGATTTGCGCAAGCTCGCCGACGACATGCTGGAGACCATGTATGACGCGCCGGGCATCGGCCTCGCGGCGATCCAGGTCGGCGAGCCGCGGCGGCTGCTGGTCATCGACCTTGCCAAGGAAGGCGAGGAGCCTCAGCCGCATGTCTTCATCAATCCGGAAGTGCTGGAAAGTTCCGACCAGCGGTCCGTCTATGAGGAAGGCTGCCTGTCGATCCCCGACTATTACGCCGAGGTCGAGCGCCCGGCTTCGGTGCGGGTGAAGTATCTCGACCGCGACGGCAAGCTGCAGGAGATGCAGGCGGAAGGCCTGATGGCCACCTGCCTGCAGCACGAGATAGACCATCTCAACGGCGTGCTGTTCATCGACCACATCTCGAAGCTCAAGCGCGACATGGTGGTGCGGAAGTTCAAGAAGCTCGCCAAGGACAAGGCGCCGGGCAAGATGGTGGGCTAGGCGACGCCTTTCCGCGCCTGAAAGAACCCTGGATCATGATACCAGCGAAGGTTTCGATGGGCGACACCCCGATCAGCAACATTCCTGAACCTGGCCCAAAGCCACAAGTCTCCACATGGGATGCGATCCGCAGCGCATTCGTGTCTGAAGACGCGATCAGCGACGAATTTGCCGATATGATGAATGAGATCGAGGCTCAGAGGAAGCGCGATTTCGGCCGCGATTTCGACGATTGATCGAGATTCGCGAAAGCAAGCGCCAAAGCGGGCGGTAGGAAGAGGAGCACATCCGTCATGCCGCTTCGCGTCATCTTCATGGGCACGCCGGATTTTTCCGTGCCGACCTTGCGCGCCATCGCCGAGGCCGGCCATGAGATCGCGGCCGTCTACACCCAGCCGCCGCGCGCCGCCGGCCGGCGCGGGCTGGAGCTGACGCCCTCGCCGGTGCAGCGCGAGGCCGAGCGGCTGGCGCTCGACGTTCGGACGCCGGCATCGCTGAAAAGCGAGGCCGAGCAGCAGGCTTTTGCCGGCTTGCAGGCCGATGTCGCGGTGGTCGTCGCCTACGGGCTGCTGCTGCCGAAAGCCGTTCTGGACGCGCCAAGGCTGGGCTGTCTCAACGGCCATGCCTCGCTTTTGCCACGCTGGCGTGGTGCTGCTCCCATCCAGCGCGCCATCATGGCCGGCGATACCGAGACCGGCATGATGGTCATGAAGATGGAAGAGGGTCTGGACACCGGGCCGGTGGCAATGGTTGAAAAAGTCGCCATCGCGCCCGACATGACAGCCGGCGAATTGCATGACCGACTGATGGTTCAAGGCGCCTCGCTGATGGTTGAGGCGCTCGCGCAGTTGGGGATAAATTGTCTGACATTTACCCAACAGGCAACGGTAGGGGTGACCTACGCCCGAAAGATCGATAAATCGGAGACACGCGTAGACTGGACGCGGCCTTCTGGCGAAGTCCACAATCACATTCGCGGCCTCTCGCCCTTTCCGGGCGCGTGGTGCGAGGTCGACATTGGCGGCCGCATGGAGCGGCTGAAACTGCTTCGCTCGACGCTCTCGGATGGCGTCGGCGAGTCGGGAGGAATTCTCGATGACCGGCTGACGGTCGCCTGCGGGACAGGCGCGGTCAGGCTGGTCGAAGTTCAACGGGCGGGCGGAAAGCCTGCCACTGCGCAGGAGTTTTTGCGCGGAGCCAAGATCGAAAAAGGAACGAAACTCACATGAGCATGATGTCGATACGCGCGGCGACGCCGCGGGATCGCGAGGCGATCCGCCTCGTCGAAGAACATGCCTTTGGCCAGCAGGCGGAAGCCGGCCTGGTCGACGCGCTTGTCACCGGCGGCGATGCTGTCGTCGAGCTGGTTGCAGAGGAAGACGGGCAGGTCGTCGGCCATATTCTTTTCTCGCGACTGTTCGTTCAGAACGGCACCAAGCAGTTCGCCGCCGTCGCGCTGGCGCCGCTGGCGGTCGAGCCGTCGTTCCACGGCACCGGCATCGGCGGCGCGCTGATCCGCGAGGCGCATGT
The DNA here is from genome assembly GCF_020165175.1 of Mesorhizobium sp. CA16. Classification (NCBI taxonomy): domain Bacteria; kingdom Pseudomonadati; phylum Pseudomonadota; class Alphaproteobacteria; order Hyphomicrobiales; family Phyllobacteriaceae; genus Mesorhizobium; species Mesorhizobium sp. CA16. The sequence continues at coordinate 19,337 of NZ_JAIUHP010000025.1, read as the reverse complement.
CCGCCTCAAGGAAGCCGGCGAGATGCTGGCAGTGGTGCTGGGCGATCCGGTCTATTACGGCCGCTTCGGGTACGCCCATGCGCGCGCCGCGGGATTCGAGAGCGAGTATCAGGGCGAGGCGCTGCAGGCGCTGGCCTGGGGCGACGCGCCCGAGACCGGCAGGCTGGTCTACGCTTCCGCCTTTACCGCTTTAGCCGCCTAGGCGAGCGGCAAGCGCCGCAGCATGCCGCGTTTTCGGCTCGATATCGAATATGACGGCAGCCAATTCGCCGGCTGGCAGCACCAGGCCGACCAGCCCTCGGTGCAGCAGGCGATCGAGAAGGCGATCGAGAAGTTCTGCGGCGAAGAGGTAAGAATACGTGCCGCCGGCCGCACTGATGCCGGCGTGCACGCCACTGCGCAGGTCGCCCATGTCGACCTGGCCAAAGCGTGGTCGGGCGACAAGGTGCGCGACGCCGTCAACGCGCATCTGCATGCGGCCGGCACGCGTGTCGCCATCCTGAAAGCTGCCGTCGTCGCCGACGGTTTCGACGCGCGGTTTTCCGCCACCGGCCGGCATTATCTTTATCGCATCCTCAACCGCCGGGCACCGGCGGCGCTGGAAAAGGGCAAAGTCTGGTGGGTGCCAAAGCGGCTCGACGCCGAGGCCATGCATGAGGCGGCCAAGGTGCTGCTCGGAAAGCATGACTTCACCACCTTCCGCTCAACCCAGTGCCAGGCCGAAAGCCCGGTCCGCACGCTTGATCGCCTCGACGTCAGCCGCGATGGAGACTTCATCGAGCTGCGCAGTTCGGCGCGCTCTTTTCTGCACAACCAGGTTCGCTCTATGGTCGGCTCGCTGAAGCGCGTCGGCGACGGCTCCTGGAGCGCCGCCGATCTCAAGGCGGCGCTCGAAGCGCGCGACCGCGCCGCCTGCGGCCAGGTAGCGCCGCCGGACGGGTTGTTTCTTGTCGGGGTGGATTATCCGGAGACAGAGACGGCCAAGTGAAAGCCTCTCATTCTGCCAAAGACGCGAGGAAATTGTTTCAGCTTCGAACTTGTGCTGGAGACGGGAATTGTCGGCGTCGGCGCTGCCCCTCATCGCCCTGCCGGGCACTTCTCCCCGTATAGTGACGGGGAGAAGGGGCTGGCCGCAGCGCCGGCTTCCTTCCTGCACCGTTAGCAATTGGCGAAGCCGCGGATGACAGCGCCCCTCTCCCCGTCACTCTACGGGGAGAGGATGCCGGCAGGCAGGTGATGGGCAGCGCTGACTTTGAATGGTGAAAAACGAGGGTGGATTCAATCCGAAGCGACTGTTCTGGAAACAGCCGCCCCCGCTGCAACGTCAACCCGTCGTGCCGTCCGGTATGTCGATGCCGAGCAGCGCCTGCAGGCCGAACAGGACCAGCAGCGAGGCAACGAACATGCCGATGAACACGGCCGTGCCCACCGCGGCGCCTTTGCCGATGGTTGTATTGGTCATGCGCCAGGTCAGCACCATCGACAGGGCGAACAGCGCCAGCGACACGAGACTGCTGACCTCGCTGGCGGAAGGCAGGAGCAGCCTGAGCAGCGCCGAGGGCAGCATCAGCCAGGCGATGATCGCCGACGCCCAGTTGGACGCGACGACATAGTGGACGAAGCGGCCGCCGATGCCGGCGCGGGGCGCCACCAGCGCAAGCACCACCAGCGGCAGCACCCAGGAGCCGATATCGACGGTCGCCAGCCTTACCAGCATGCCGAGGCGCCCGGCGAAGGCATCGGGGTCGCCGACCTCATTGGCTATCCCGACCCAGCCGACGATCAGCGCCGGCGCCGCCACGACGATGGCAAAGAAGGAATTCCAGAAACCGTCGGCCGAAAGGTCGAGCAGGCGCAGGCCATCAGCCTTGCCGAACATCAGCCGCCAGGCGCCGGCCAGCGAAGCATAGGTTTCGTCTGCCGAAAGCATGGTCACGAAAGGCCTTGTCCGAACCAGTCTTCGATAAAGCGTTCGTAGATTTGCGTCAGCGTCTCGAGATCGGCAAGCGCGACGCGCTCGTCCACCATATGCATGGTCTTGCCGACCAGCCCGAACTCGACCACCGGGCAATAATCCTTGATGAAGCGCGCGTCCGACGTGCCGCCGGAGGTGGAGAGCGCTGGCCTCTTGCCGACCACCGCCTTGACCGAACCGCTCAGCGTATCGATCAGCTTGTCGTCGCGGGTGAGGAAGACATGGCTCGGCCGGTCGCGCCAGACAAGCTCGTAGTCGACCGGCGCCTTCTTGCCCGGCCGGTATTTCTTGCGCCCGGCGGCCTGGTCGAGCCGGTTGTGGATCTCGGCCTGGACCGATTCGGCGTCCCAGGTGTCGTTGAAGCGGATGTTGAAAATGGCCGTCGCCTTCGCCGGGATGACGTTGGTCGCCGCATTGCCGACATCGATCGACGTCACTTCGAGGTTGGTCGGCTGGAAATCCTTCGTGCCCTTGTCGAACACCGGATGGAGCAGCGCGTCGACAAGACCGATCAGGCCATGCACCGGATTGTCGGCTAGCTGTGGATAGGCGGCGTGGCCCTGGCGGCCGTTAACGGTCACGCTGCCCGACAGCGAGCCGCGCCGGCCGATCTTGATCATGTCGCCGAGCGCATCGGGATTGGTCGGCTCGCCGACGATCGAGGCGTCCCACTTCTCGCCCTTGGCCGCTGCCCAGTCGAGCAGCTTGGTGGTGCCGTTGATGGCCGGACCTTCCTCGTCGCCGGTGATCAGCAGCGACACCGAGCCTTTCGGTCCGCCATTCTGCGCGACATGGCGCGCCACCGCGGCGATAAAGCAGGCGATGCCGCCCTTCATGTCGACGGCGCCGCGGCCGTACATCTCGCCATTGGCGATTTCGGCGGCGAAGGGCGGATGCGTCCAGGCCGCCTCGTCGCCCACCGGCACCACATCGGTATGGCCGGCAAACATCAGATGCGGGCCGTTGCCCGAGCGCCGCGCATAGAGATTTTCGATGTCCGGCGTGCCGTCTTCCGAGAAGATTGGACGCTCGACCGAGAAGCCGAGCGGCTTCAGCATATCTTGCAGCGCGGCAAGCGCGCCACCCTCGGCGGGCGTCACGGACGGGCAGCGGATCAGGGCGGCAAGATTCGCGGCGGGATCGGTAGGCAATGTCATGGGCAAAGCGATAGTCGAAAGCGTTTGTCGTGTCACGGTGGCAGATGATCGCCGCTCATGCCGCCGACAATATGGTTTTCATGACGGTAAATGCATGTCGCCCGCAAGTGTGCGGCAGTTCTGGGAGAACGACATGCCTAATAGTAAGGTGGCGGCCAAGCGAGGACGAGTGCATGGCCCGTGACACGAGGACGATCGCGATAGCCGGCGCCGGCAGCATCGGCTGCTATGTCGGCGGCTGCATGGCGCTCGCCGGACGCAAGGTCGTCTTCCTCGGCCGCGGCCGTGTCGTCGCGGCCATGCGCGAAAGCGGGCTGCGCGTCAGCGATCTTGATGGCCGTGAACGCGGCATCGAAGCGCAAGCGATTTCGGCCACCGACGATCCGGCGGCAGCGCTCCCCGATGCGGATGTCATCCTGGTGACGGTGAAGAGCGGCGCGACCGGGGAGATGGCCGGGCTGGTCGCCGCCCACGGACCCCCTGATGCCGTGGTGGTCAGCCTGCAGAACGGCGTCGACAATGCGGACAGACTGCGCGCCGCGCTTCCTGGACGGCGGGTGCTGACCGGCATGGTGATGTTCAACGTCGTCCTGTCGCCCGATGGCGAGGCGCCGTTGCGTGCGCACCGCGCCAGCCAGGGCGAGGTGATGATCGACCACGGCGTCGACGGCCTTGTCGATCTGCTCGACGTCGACGGGCTTGCCGTCGAAGCGCGCGCCGACATGAAGGCGGTGCAGTGGGGCAAATTGCTGATGAACCTCAACAATGCCCTCGTCGCGCTTTCCGACCTGCCGCTGGCGAAGCAATTGGCCGACCGAAGCTGGCGCGTCATCCTGGCCGGCCAGATCGACGAAGCGCTCGCCGCTATGCGAGCGGCGGGCATAGCGCCTGCGCGCATCACCGGCCTGCCGCCATCGCTGCTGCCGAAAGTGCTGCGGCTGCCCGACTGGCTGTTCGGGCTTCTGGCGCGTCGCATGCTTGCGATCGACCCTCAAGCGCGCTCGTCGATGTGGGACGACCTGAAACGCGGCCGCCCCACCGAGATCGACGAATTGCAAGGCGCGATTATTCGCCTGGCCAGGCAAACAGGCATCCCGACGCCGATCAACGAACGCGTCACCGCGCTGTTGCGTCAGGCGGAAGCGGAAAAGCGCGGTCCGCCCGGTCTCGGGCCGGAAGCGGTCGGCGGCGGTCGTCGATCAGCGTGATCTTCTGCCAGATCTTGCGCGACAGGTTGGAGCTAAGATTCTCGATATCGTTGACGGCATTGACGACGACATCGTCATTGACCGATTGCGCGAACAGCGCCGCGATCTTGCCGGCGATCGACAGCATTTCGGAGCAATAGTCGAGATAGCGCGCCAGGTCGGCCGCATCGGTGATGCGGGCGGGCGAGTGCGAGGTCGGCTTGAAATCGGCCGACAAGGTTGCCGGATCCTTGGTCAGTTGATGCATGTCGATGACATGGATCAGCGAGCGCAGCCCGTGCAGCTGCCGGAAAACCTTCTTGCGCTTGATCCGCTCCTCGGTGCGGATCAGTGCCAGCAGCCCGAGCGCCGCGAGGATGACCGTGTTGATCGTCGCCTCGATGCCTTGCATCGACTGCACGGCATCGTCGGCGCCTGAAATGCGGTCGAGCGGCAGGATGGTGCCGACGAACAGGAACATCGCCACGCCGGCGACGAAGGCCGCGACGATAACGCCGCGCAGCCACCAGATCGGCGCTTCCAGTTCCTTGGCGGCCTTGGCGAGGTCTTGCGACAGCGACACCAGTTCGGCGGCAACGGCGCGCAGGCCCCTTTCCGGGAAACGCTCCGCGACCCGCTCCTCCAGCCTTTGAGCGGTCTCGATGATCCGCGCCGGGTCGAGCGTGCGATAGCGCATGCGACCTCAGCTATCGCCCGGCGCGTTGGTGCGCCTGCCGTAGCGGTTCGGTCCGGGATCGCTGCGGAAACAGGAAAGGATGATGAGCAGGATGGGACCGATGATGAGCGAGATCAGTGCAAAATAGGTCGGCTTGCCGAAATCATGAAAGCGCTTCGCCGTCACCGCGAAGGTGGCCCAGGCCGAGATCAGCAGCACGCCCCAGCACATCATGGCCCAGTTCTGGCTGGCGGTCGTGTTCAGCTCCACCCGCGCGAACTGATAGAACGGGAAAAACTGGACAAGGACCAGCAAAATCCCGGCCAGCGCATAGGCGACCGGGCTCAGCCGCCCCGAAAGGCTGAAGAACAGCCAGAGGAATTGCGATCGTTCAGCCAATGGCGTCCGCTCCGTCGTGGAGGATCAATCGCGCAGCAATTCGTTGATCGAGGTCTTCGACCGGGTCTTGGCGTCGACGCGCTTGACGATGACGGCGCAGTAGAGGCTCGGGCCCGGCTCGCCATTGGGCAGCGGCTTTCCGGGCAGCGATCCGGCGACGACCACCGAGTTCGGCGGCACCTCGCCGTAAAAAACCTCGCCGGTGGCGCGGTCGACGATCTTGGTCGACTGGCCGATGAACACGCCCATGCCGAGCACCGAGCCTTCGCGCACGATGCAGCCTTCGACCACTTCGGAGCGGGCGCCGATAAAGCAATTGTCCTCGATGATGGTCGGGCCGGCCTGCATCGGCTCCAGCACGCCGCCGATGCCGACGCCGCCGGAAAGATGCACGTTCTTGCCGATCTGGGCGCAGGAGCCGACCGAAGCCCAGGTATCGACCATGGTGCCGGTATCGACATAGGCCCCGACATTGACGAAGGACGGCATCAGCACGGCGCCCGGCGCGACATAGGCCGACCGGCGCACGATCGAGGACGGCACGGCGCGGAAGCCTGCCTTCTCGAAATCGACGGCGCTCCAGCCGTCGAACTTGGACGGCACCTTGTCCCACCACACAGCCTGGCCGGGACCGCCCTTGATGATCTCCATCGGGTTCAGCCGGAAGGAGAGCAGCACCGCCTTCTTCAGCCACTGGTTGACGTGCCACTTGCCGTCGTCCTGCCGTTCGGCGACGCGGGCGACGCCGCGGTCGAGCAGGTCGAGCGCCGACTGGATGGCGTCGCGCGTCTCGCCGCGCGTCGCGGTCGAAATCGCGTCGCGCTCCTCGAAGGCCTTCTCGATGGTTCTTTCGAGGCTCGCCAGATCGGGCTTCGACATGATTTCGCTCCATTACCAAGCTGTTAAGGGGCCACGCCTTAACCTGTTTAAAAGTCGCGCGGACCCTATGTTAAGGCTCAATGGGGGTCAATCGCGCCTGCGGCACCGGACGGCGCAAGTGAAGGAATTGGACGGGTGGATTCGATGACTCCCATGGAAAAGGCAGGGTGGACACCGCTGCCGCATTCGGACGAGGATCTGGAGCGCTCGAAAGGCGTGCCGGATACCCCGCAGACGCGTGCCGAGACCTACCGGCTGGCCTGGAACGATCCCGAGTTCATGACGCGTCGCGAATTGCGCGCCGTGCGGCTGCAGCTCGAGCTCCTGAAGCCGGAAATGATCCTGGCCGAACGCGGCATTCATTCGACCGTCATCCTGTTCGGCGGCGCCCGCCTGCCGGAACCCGGCGGCGAAGCCTGGGCGGCCAAGAACGAGACGCAGAAGAAGAACCTCGAGGCGAACAGCAAATATTACGAAGAAGCGCGCAGATTCGCGCGTCTGTGCTCGCAGCAGTCGGCCACCTCCTATTATCGTGAATACGTCGTCGTCACCGGCGGCGGGCCCGGTGTCATGGAGGCCGGCAACCGCGGCGCCGACGATGTCGGCGCGCCGTCGATCGGCTTGAACATCGTGCTGCCGCACGAGCAGGCGCCCAACGCCTATGTCACGCCGGAGCTGTGCTTCAACTTCCACTACTTCGCCGTCCGCAAGATGCATTTCGTCATGCGCGCCAAGGCGGTCGCGGTGTTTCCGGGCGGCTTCGGCACGATGGACGAGTTCTTCGAGACGCTGACGCTCATCCAGACGGGACGCATGGAGCGCGTCCCAGTCATCCTGTTCGGCAAGGCGTTCTGGCAAAGGGCGATCGATCTCGATTTCCTCGCCGAGCAGGGCACGATCTCGCCCGGCGACCAGGACATCATCGATTTCGTCGACACGGCCGAAGAGGCCTGGGAGATCATCCGCCGCTTCTACAAGCTTTAAGGGCGGGAAGACAAACCTGCCCGGTCTGCCTACGCCGGCAGCTCGACCAGCCAGCCATTCGAGTGCGCGAAACGCACGATGGCCGCCCGTGAGTGCAGCGCGAGCTTCTCGGTTGCCCTGGTGCGGTAGGTCTCGATCGTCTTTATGCTGAGGTTGAGCTTGGACGAGATTTCCTTGTTGCTGTAGCCGAGCGCCACCAGCTGGATGACCGACCGTTCCCGTTCGCTGAGATTGCCGGGATCGCCCTGGGTGGCGCCGCGCGGGCTCAATATACGCGCGGCGAGCGCCGGATCGACATAGTTGTCGCCGGCCAATACGCAGCGGATGGCCTGCAGCAGGTCCGTCGCCGTCGACCGCTTGACCACGAAGCCGCGGCCGCCGGCCGCAAGCACCTGGCGCAGGCAGCCTGGGTCCTCATGCGCCGTCAGCGCTATGCAGCTGACCTCGGGAAAGCGTTCGCCAAGCCGTTCGATCAGCGTGACCCCGTTGACGCCGGGAAGCGATATGTCGACCACGGCGACATCGGGTAACGTCTTGCCGATCCCTTCAAGTGCATCCTCGGCGTTTCCGGCCAGTCCGACGATCGTCAGATCGTCCTGGCTATCGATCATCGCGCCGACTCCCGAGAGGATGATCGGATGGTCATCGACCACGAATATGCGCCTGCAGCACACCTTAACCTCCATCAGTCTGCCAGAGGCCCTGTCACGCGGAAAGGGTCCTCTTGTCCTTGATGGTCTAGGCAACTGGCCCGCCTGGCGCGGGACGCCCGTCTGTTCTGGCGGCCTGAACGGCCGCAACGGGTAAGCCATCCCCCGCCTAACCCAATGAAGCCGGACTGTAAGCCACCGCTAATGTCCGGGATGTGCAGCGCTTCACGTAACCCCACCTGACGCCAAGATGCCGTTTCAGACTTGTTCGCGTCTTGTCGGCCGGACCGTCGATCAGCCGGCCAGAGGCACATCGGCGTAAATGGTGGTCCCCTTGCCCCTGGCGGTTTCAACCGACAATTTGCCACCGACCAGCGCCAGCCGCTCCCTCATTCCGGCAAGGCCCAAATGGCCCGGACCGGGTTCGGCGCTGGCGTCGAAGCCGCGGCCGTCATCCTCGATCGTCAGGCGTATCCGATCGTCCTGGATGTGCGCCGTGACGCTTACGCGGCTCGGCGCGGCATGCTTGCCGATATTGGTGAGCGCTTCCTGCGCAATGCGGTACAAAGTGAGCGCGATCTCGGCAGGCGGCGGGCTCGACAGGGCTTCAAGATCCATCTCGCATGCAATGCCAAGTTGACCGCAAAGCATGGTGGCCAGGTCCTCGACCGAAGCTCTGAGGCCTTGGTGATCGAGGTCCGCGGGTCGCAGGCTCCAGGCGGCGTCATGCACCCTGGCGCTCAGCTGGTCGATAAGCATCGCGGCGCGCTCGAGGCGGACGTCCATCTCCGGCGAGCCGGCGCGAACGATGTGCAATTCGAGCGCGACGCTGGCGAGCAGCTGGCCAAGATCGTCATGCAGCTCGCGCGACAGGCGCAGGCGCTGCTCTTCCTGCACGGCAACCAGATGCCGCGCCAGACCACGGCGCTTTCCCGAGCTTTCACCTTTGCCGGTGTCGATGCCACCCTCCACCGTCAACGCCGCGCCCGCGAGAAGAGGCACAAGGTTGATACTCCGCGCAATATACACCCGGCATACGCCTTTATGCCTGTCAGTTTTTTCCCGATTGCTTCAACTTTTCCTGACACGGGGGTCAGCAGAAAAACCGGCCGCACCTGCCGATCAGCCCGAATTCATGGGCGCTATTTCCGCGTGCATCCTTAGAGCGTCCTCCCGGTCACCTTGAACTGGCCGGGAAGCTCAACACCAACCAAGGAGAACGTCATGAGAAAGATCATCCTGGCCGCGGCCGTGCTGTCGGCTCTGACCGGTTCGGCATCCGCATTTTCGGTCGGTAGCGGCAACGGCAACGGCAACGGCAATGTCGGCGTCGGCAACGGCAATGGCAACGGCAACGCCAACACCGGCGCCTTCAACGGCAACTTCAACGGCAATGGCAATTTCGGCTTCGGCAACGGCAACGGGAACGGCAACGCCAATATGGGCGCCTTCAACGGCAACTATAACGGCAATCTCAATGCCGGCGCCGCCAACGGCAACGGCAACGGCAACGGCAATTTCGGCCTCGGCAACGGCAACCTGAACGGCAACGGGAACTGGGGCATCGGAAACGGAAGCGCCAACGGCAACGGCAACGCCGGTGTCGGCAACGGCAACGGAAACGGCAACGGGAACCACTAGTCCCCCAACCGCCGGCGTCGCCAAGCTTCAGCTTGGAAAGACGCCGATGGCTCTGGGACCGTCGAGCCAAGCGCCCGTCCCCCGCGCAAGGCTACCGCGACATGTCGCCGGCGGTCCCAGTCCTTTTCGCCCAATCCTTTTTGAAACAGATCCCAATTTCAAAAGCTAAGCCATGGAAGGAGCTCGCAGATGAAACGCTACGTCATACCGGCGCTATGCCTGGGGTTGTTGAGCGCAACCGCGGCGAAGGCTGACACCACGACCGGCAGCCAGGCCTTCGGCATGTCGGCCGTCCAGGGAGCGGTCGGCAAATACGGCCAATCCATCGGCGCGAACGTCAAGGGCATGAACCCGCTCGGCAATTTCGGCGGCAATGTCGGCTACAAGAACAGCGGTACGGGCAATGTCGGCGCCTTCAACAGCGGCACCGGCAATGTCGGCGCTTTCAACGGCAACAACAACACCTCGCCGACAAGCGGCAACGGCAACATTGGCGCTTTCAACGGCAACTCCAACACCGGCCAATACAACGGCAACAGCAACATCGGTGCCGGCAATGGCAACTTCAACGGCGGCAGCTTCAACGGAAACGGCAATGTCGGCGCCTTCAACGGCAACTCCAACGGCCGGGGAAACCGCTGATGACCGGCTTGAGCTCATCCACCCGGCCTCGCAGGCGCCGGGTGGCGGCGAGGCTGCTTGACGGCAACGGCCTCGCGCTGGGCACGCTGCTTGCCGCGTTCCTGGCCGCCGACGCCTCGACCCTTGTCAGGATTGCCGACCTTCCAATCGGGGCCGGTGTCGCCAACGGTCTTGGCAATACCGGAAATTTCAACGGCAACGGAAACTCCGGCAACTTCAACGGCAATGGCAACAGCGGCAATTTCAACGGCAACGGCAATGCCGGAAGTTTCAGCGGCAACTTCAATGGCGGCAGCTTCAACGGCAACGCCAATTGCGGCAATGGCCATGGCAATGGCTATGCGTCGGACGGCAATGGCAATAGTACGAGAGCAGCAGGCAATCCGGACCTGTGCCGGTTTTTGAAGGAGCTGAACGGCCGACTGGGACTGCCGCCCGGCACGATTCCGGATTTCGATTAGAGCAATTCCAGGAAAGTGCGCAGCGGTCTTCCGCCCGGAATTGCGTTTCGCCGTTCCGTGAAACGGCCCTAGGTCTTCGATACAAGGTCGCAGGCCTAGGCCAGATATTCACCGCCCATTTCCGAAATCAGCGCAAACGCCGGCGATTGGCTGAAGTCGCCCGAACCTCGTCATTCCAGGGCGGAGCAGCCGCAAAGCGGCGTCGCGGAGACCCTGGAATCCATTCCGTGACCCTGATCAAAGAGTGCAGCGGAGCAGAATTCTGCACCGCGGCAGCGCTCATACGTCACGGAATGGATCCTCGGGTCTGCGCGCGTCGCTTCGCTCCTTGCTCCGCCCGTGGATGACGATCGCGATGGGCGTTTCGGCCAATCGCCAAGGCATGCCTATGCAAACATCGTTAGGCCACGACGTCGACGATCGCGGTCAGGAAACCGGCGAGGTCGTCGGTGACGAAATCGACGTCGTCCTCGTTTGCGGGGTCGCGTTCCCAGATCTCCGAGAAGGTCGGCTCGAAATTGCGCGGCACCACCAGCACGGTCGTCATGCCGAGCGTTTTCGGCACGGCCAGATTGCGCGCCAGATCCTCGAACATCACCGCATTGTGCCCGGTCACCGAGTGCAATTCGGCAAAACGCTCATAGGTCTGGCGCTCCGGCTTGGGGTTCAGCCCCGCCGCGACGATGTCGAAGATGGCGTCGAAATGTTCCAGTATGCCGAGCTGGCGCGCGGTGCGTTCGGCGTGCCTGCGGTCGCCATTGGTGAAGATGAACTTGCGCCCGGGAAGCTGGCGGATCGCCGCGCCCAGCACCGGATCCGGCACCAGCCGCGAATAGTCGATGTCGTGCACCTTCTCGAGGAAATCGTCGGGATCGATGCCGTGCCGCTTCATCAGCCCGTTCAGCGTCGTGCCGTATTCCAGGTAGAGCTCCTTCTGCAGCTTGCGCGCGTCGTCGCGCGAAAGCGTCAGCAGCTCGCCTACATAGGCGGTCATCTTCACGTCGATCTGCGCGAACAGGTTCGAGTGATGCGGATAGAGCGTGTTGTCGAGGTCGAATACCCAGTCCGTGACATGGGCGAAGCGGGCGGGATCGGGTGTCGTTGTCATGGGTTTCTTATGGCATGCCGACGCTGGATTTATCCACAACTTATGCGCGTCACGAAATGTGAAAATGGCGCCTCGCTTCAAATTTTAAAAGTCCTGGAAAGGTCGCCTTTAACGCTTGCTGGCACACAAGCTGACCCTTGGGAGCAAGTGATGAGTCGCATAATTTTGAGGGCCGCTGCCGTGGCGTTCGCTTCGGTCGCTGCCTCGCTGTTGTTGACGCTGATTGTGATGCCGGCGATGGGCTTTCCGATGAGCCGCACGGTCTGGCTGGCGTCGACGGTTTGCCCGCTCGTCCTCGCCTGGGCTGCCAGCGCCAGCAGCTTCTGGCAGAGCGATCGGTTGCAGAATGCTCATCGCGAGCTTGCCCGGGCCCACGCGCAGCTCGCGGCGGCGCACAGGCGCCTGTCGGAAAAGGCAAGCCGGGACGACATGACCGGCATGCTCAACCGCGAGACCTTTTTCGCCGCGCTCGACGGTTCGCGGCGCAAGAGCGATCGCGGCGCGCTGCTCATCATCGACGCCGATCACTTCAAGAGGATCAATGACAGTTACGGTCATCTGACCGGAGACGAAGCGCTGCTTTTGATCGCCGGCGCCATCGAACGCGGCATTCGCAGCGGCGACCTGCTCGGCCGCATAGGCGGCGAGGAATTCGCGGCTTTCCTGGTTGGCGCCAGCGAACCGGAAGCCAAGCATATCGCCGAACGCATCCGCCGCGAGGTCGAGCTGATCCGTTTCCGCCCGGTCGACGAGCGGACCGTGCCGCTCACGGTTTCGATCGGCGGCATCTGCTGCGGCGAGAGCGCGACCGTATCCGATTTGATGCGCGCCGCCGACCGCAGGCTTTACGAAGCCAAGAGCCGCGGCCGCAATCTTTCGATCCTCGACCGCGAATTGCCCGAGGCGGCATGAAGCCTCGCCGCAGGCGTTAGGAATGCCCTAACCATGTCCATATTCAACCGCGCTAAACTTCCTGGTGTAACGCCGTTTTCACCTGGGTCTGGCACGGAATTGGCCTCCCAGGCGGCATATGTGCCGTTGAGGAACGGCATGCGTGGATCGAGGCCCCAGTCGAGAGCAGGTTCATGAGAAAAATGTCGCGCCGCGCGATCGTGCACGCGCTGATCGCGCTGCCTGCCCTGTCGCTGTTCCGCAGCCAGCAACCCGTGGTCGATGCCGATGAGATCGTCGAGATCAATGGCTGGATCCTGCGGCGAAGCGACCTCGCATGATCTTCGACAGCTACGAGGCCTACAAGCAGGCCGGCTTCAGACCCAAGGCCTGCATCCTCGGCTCCGGCCCGGCCGGCACGACGATCGCCAGGAAGCTCGGCGCAGCCGGCATCCCGGTGGTCGTGCTGGAGGCGGGTTCGCGCGAGTTCAGCGATGAGTCGCAGGATTTCTACCGCGGCAAGACGGTTGGCGATTTCTATTTCGACCTCGACATCACCAGGCTGCGCTTCATGGGCGGCTCGTCCAATCACTGGGCCGGCTGGTGCCGCGTGCTCGACAAACAGGACTTCGAGCCCAAGGCCTGGGCGCCGGACACCGGCTGGCCGATCGGCCGCGCCGACATCGAGCCCTATCTTGGCGAAGTTCACGATATCCTCGAGCTGCCCGATTTCCGTCCCGACGTCCCGGTTTCGGACGACATCCGCTGGGTTCAATTGATCAAGAGCCCGGCGGTTCGCTTCGGCGAGAAGTTCGCCGACGAGCTCGACAGGAGCAGGAACATCGCCGTCGTGCTCAATACCTACGCGACCGAGCTCACCGGCGACGGCAAGCGCGTCACCGGCGCGAAGCTCTGGTCGAACGGCCAGGATGCCGGCACCTTCGCGGCGGACTATTTCGTCACCTGCACCGGCGGGCTGGAGAACTCGCGGCTGCTGTTGTGGTCGAATGAGCGCTCGAATGGCGGCGTGGTGCCGAACGCGGCGGCGCTCGGCCGTTACTGGATGGAGCATCCGACCTTCCAGGGCGGCAATGCCATCCTCGCCAATTACTCGGAGTTCGAGGTCGACGCCTCGAAAGAAGCCTTCTTCTCGCCGACGCTTGCCGCGATGGAGCGGCTGCAGATCATGAATTTCGGTATCCGCCTGATCGAGAGCCCCTATCCCAATGTCAAGAAATTGATCGCCGATCTCGCCTGCACGGCGCCTAATATGGCGGAATGGATATCTTCCCAGCTGGACCAGAGGCTGCACTGCGCCGCCCAGCTTTACGTCGCCTGGGAACAGGCGCCGCTTGCCTCCAACCAGATCGCGCTGTCGAAGTCCGATGTCGACAACGCCGGCGTGCCGCGCATCGAATTGCACTGGAAGAAATCGCCGCTCGAGCGCCGCACGCTGCTCGAAGGCCTCAGGCTTTTCGGCACGACCACGGCGCAGAAGAATCTCGGCCGCGTCCGCATCGACGACTGGATCGGCAATGGCGGCGATTACCCGACCAATGAGGAAACGGCCGGCAACCACCATATGGGCGGCACCCGCATGGGCACCGACGTCTTGAAGAGCGTCGTCGACGCCAATTGCAAGGTGCACGGCATGGACAATCTCTATGTCGGCGGCTCGTCGGTGTTCTGCACGTCGGGCCAGTGCAATCCGACGACGACCATCACCGCGCTCGCCTGCCGCCTCGGCGAGCATCTGGGCAAGGTGATCGCCGTCTGATCTCGACCGTGCTGCGCATTCATCAATGCGGCACACGCCCTGCAGAGCGAGCAGTTGGCCAGGATCAAGGCCGAGCCTGACAAGGCATAGCCAGAGGATCAGCGCAGGATTTTGAAAAATTGCCGTTTATCGACGGGCACGATTTTCACCGTTTCTTTCGGTGACGTTGGCGATTGGCGGAAGCCTTCCAACCTCGTCATTCCAGGGCGGAGCAGCCGCGAAGCGGCGTCGCGGAGACCCTGGAATACATTCCGTGGCTCTGACCAAAGAGTGCAGCTGAGCAGAATTCTGCACCGCGGCAGCGCTCATGCGACACCGAATGGATCCTCGGGTCTGCGCGCGTCGCTTCGCTCCTTGCTCCGCCCGTGGATGACGACTGGGTGGGCGTTTCGGCTACCGCCAAGGCATGGCATCTGCCAACGCAAACATAGCCAACCGGTCAAAATCCCTGTGCTGGGGAACTAATTGCAAAAAGGCACAAAGCGGCCCAGCCGCCTGTCGGCAGCTGAACCGCGCTGAATGTCGGTTGGGCGAAAACCGACCTCAGATTGTTGACGGGTCGAGCGCCGGCTGGCCCTTGAACCGCGCCACGATGCCGGCGAGGTCGCCATGGGCGAAAGCATCGCGCAGCGCATCAAAGGACGGCAGCACGAAATAGGCGCGCTGGAACTTGTCGATCTCATAGCCGGTGCGCATCACCGTCTCAAGGTCGAACGGCACATGGTGGGCGTCCTTGCTCTCGACCGCGAATTGCAGCTCGGTGAAGGACGACATCAGCCCGGCGCCGAAAGCTTTCAACGGCTGGCCGGCTTCCTGGATGAGGCCGTATTCGGCGCTGTACCAGTAGAGCCTTGTGATCATCTCGTCGCCGCCGAGCGCAATCAGATCTTCCGCCTTCCGGCCATACATCTGCATGAAATCGGCGAACACCGGCTGGGTCAGGATCGGCACATGGCCAAAGAAATCGTGGAACATGTCCGGCTCGACGATGTAGTCGAGCTCCTTCTTCGTCCGCAGCCAATTGGTCACCGGGAAACGCCGGTTGGCGAGATGATCAAAGAAGGGGCCGGCCGGAATGAGGCCGGGCACCGCAACGATCTCCCAGCCCGTCAGCCTGGCGAGCTTTTCGCTGACGGCATCGAAATCCGGAATCCTGTCGAGCAGGCCGAGCGCCGCGACGCCGTCCAGATACGAGCGGTGCGCGAGCTTCCGCGTCAGCTTCGTCTGGCGGTCGCAGAGCGTGCGCCACACCGCCTGCTCCTCGGCGGAGTAGCCGTAGCCCTGCGCCACGGTGAAATCGCTGCGGCAGACCGAATAGTCGCCCCGCAGGCCCTGCGCCGCGCATTCGGCGGCATAATCGGCAACGCTGATCGTCATCATATCCTCCTCAAGATCGTGATCGGCGGATCGTGAAGGGGAGTTTAGAAGCGACCGCTGAGGCAAATCAGCTTTGTTTATGGCACGCCAGCTGATTTGGAGGTAAAGACGCTCACATCAACGCGAGTCTGAGAAAAAATGCCTCAGTTTGACGATTTCGAAATCAAGATGCTCGACATCCTGCAGCGCGATGGCCGCAAGCCCGTCTCGGAGCTGGCGCAAGAGATCGGCCTGTCGACCACGCCTTGCGCGCGCCGCTTCGAGGCCCTGCAGGAAGCCGGTATCATCAAGGGCTTTGCCGCCGTGCTCAGCCGCCGCGCCGTGGGCCTGACCGTCGAGGTGTTCATCCAGGTGCGGCTGGTCAGCCACAGCGATGGCTCGCCCGAAAGCTTCATCGCCGCCGTGCAGCGCATGGACGAGGTCTCGTCCTGCTGGACGATGACAGGCGACTACGATTTTCTGCTGCATGTCTTGGTGCCGTCGGTGGACGACTTGAACGCCTTCGTCATGCACCGGCTGATGCGTCTGCCCGGCGTGCGCGACGTCCATACGCAACTGGTGCTGCAGAACATCAAGGGACCCGGCCACGTGCCGCTCAGCCATCTGCGGCGCTGATCCGGTCAAATCTGGCGAAAAGCTGCGTGGAAACTGCTGAACCGCGCCAAGGCGGCTTCGGCATCTGTCATTAGCACAAGCGGACCAATATGGAGGTCCGCCTTGAACATCGTGCTTATCAATCCGCCGCACACCGCCATCGGCAGCCGTGTGCCCGACGACCACCTGCCGCCGCTCGGTCTTTTGGCCATCGGCGGGCCGCTGATCGATTCCGGCCATCAGGTACGCCTGGTCGACGCCGAGTTCGGTCCGATGCCACTTGCGGCGGTGGTGGACGAGGCGCTGCGCGACGATCCGGATTTCGTGCTGATCGGCCATTCCGGCTCGACCTCGGCACATCCGACGGCCTTGAAGATCGCCGAGATGATCAAGGCCCGCGCGCCGGGTGTCGTCGTCATCTATGGCGGCGTCTTCCCGACCTATCATTGGCGCGACATTCTCGCCGCGACCGACGTCTTCGACTTCATCGTGCGCGGCGAAGGCGAGGCGACCGCGACGGCGCTGGTCGAGGCAATCGAGATGCGCCAGCCGGTGGCGAGCGTCGCCGGCATCGCCTATCGCGACGATTTCGGCCGTCCTGTCGCGACGCAGGCGGCGATGACCATAGCCGACCTCGATGCCTGGCGCGTCGGCTGGGAGCTGATCGATCACCGCCGCTACTCCTATTGGGGCGGCAAGCGGGCCGTGGTCATGCAGTTCTCGCGCGGCTGCCCGCATCTGTGCAACTATTGCGGCCAGCGCGGTTTCTGGACCCGCTGGCGCCACCGCGACCCGGTCAAATTCGCCAGGGAGATCGCCTGGCTGCATCGCGAGCACGGCGTCGAGCTGATCAATCTGGCCGACGAGAACCCGACTTCCTCGAAAAAGGCCTGGCGCGCCTTTCTCGACGCCATGATCGCCGAGAACGTGCCGGTGCTGATCGTCGGCTCGACCCGCGCCGACGATATCGTGCGCGATGCCGATATCCTGCATCTTTATCGCAGGGCCGGCGTCATCCGCTGGCTGCTCGGCATGGAGAACACCGACGAGCAGACGCTGTCGCTGATCCGCAAGGGCGGCAGCACGAAGTCCGACCGCGAGGCGATCCGGCTGCTCAGGCGGCACGGCATCCTGTCGATGGCGACCTGGGTCGCCGGCTTCGAGGACGAGACCTTGCGCGATCTCTGGCGCGGCTTCCGCCAGCTCATCGCCTACGACCCCGACCAGATCCAGGCGCTCTATGTCACGCCGCATCGCTGGACGCCGTTCTTCCGCATCGCCAAGGACCGCAAGGTGATCCAGCAGGACGTGCGCCTGTGGGATTACAAGCACCAGGTTCTGCACATGACCAGGCTGAAACCCTGGATGCTGTTCTTCGCCGTCAAGCTGATCGAGGTCGCGGTGCAGTCGCGGCCCAAGGCGCTGGCGCGCATCCTGTTCCACCCCGATCCCGAGCAGCGCCATTCGATGCGCTGGTACACGAAGATGGGCCGCCGCGTCTGGTTCCGCGAGGTCTGGAGGTTTCTGGTCCGCGACGGCCGCATCACGGATGGGCCGACATTAGCCGAATTCTGGGGCGCGCCGCAGGACGCCGAGGAGGAATCGATGATCGTCGGGCGTCAGCCACGCAAGTCCGTCGCGCCGGTCATTGAAGATCGACGCGCGCCTGCGGCAACAAAGTTAGCCGGCTGACATGGCGGTTCACCATTGCATGGAAATGGTGAAACTTGCCTTCCTTACGGAACGATCAGCGTGCCGGCGCCGTGCTCGGTGAACAGCTCGAGCAGCACCGAATGCGGCGTCTTGCCGTTGAGGATGACGACGCCTTCGACGCCGCGCTCGATCGCCTCGATGCAGGTCTCGACCTTCGGGATCATGCCGCCCGACACCGTGCCGTCCTTGATCAGCGCCCTGGCCTCGGCGACCGTCAGCTCGTCGATCAGCTTCTTGTTCTTGTCGAGGACGCCCGGCACGTCGGTGAGGAAGAGCAGGCGCGAGGCGCGGCAGGCGCCGGCGATGGCGCCGGCAAAGGTGTCGGCATTGATGTTGTAGGTGTGGCCGTCGCGGCCCGGCGCCACCGGTGCCAGCACCGGGATCATTTCCGAGCGCGCCAGAAGGTCGAGCAGCGTGCGGTCGACCTCGACCGGCTCGCCGACGAAGCCGAGATCGAGCACCCGCTCGATGTTGGAATCCGGATCGACCATGGTCTTGCGCGCCTTTTCGGCGAACACCATGTTGCCGTCCTTGCCGCAGAGCCCGATCGCCCACTCGCCCTCGGCGTTGATCAGCGCCACGATCTCCTTGTTGATCGAGCCGGCCAGCACCATCTCGACGATCTCGACCGTCTTCTGGTCGGTGACGCGCAGGCCGCCCTCGAACTTGGATTCGATGCCCATCTTGGTGAGCATCGCGCCGATCTGCGGCCCGCCGCCATGCACGACGATCGGGTTGACGCCGGATTGTTTCAACAGCGCGATGTCGCGGGCGAACGCCTTGCCGAGCTCGGTATCGCCCATGGCATGCCCGCCATATTTCACCACCACCGTCTTGTTCTCGTAGCGCTGCATATAAGGCAGCGCGCGCGAGAGCAGCGCGGCCTGCATTTCGGCGGTGGCGGCGATGTCCGTCATCGGTATCGATCCCAGCTAGCGTGAATGGCGGCCTCTTAGCTGGAATTGCCGCAGGGAGCAAACGGCTTTGCGGTCACAATAACGATATCTGCCAGTTCCCCAGCACAGGGATTTTGACCGGCCGGCTGCCTTTGCGTTGCAAGCGGCATGCCTTGGAGACTCGCCGAAACGGCCCTGCCTCGTCATCCACGGGCGGAGCAAGGAGCGAAGCGACGCGCAGACCCGAGGATCCATTCCGTAACGTCCGAGCGCCGCCGCGGTGCAGAATTCTGCTCCGCTGCACTTTTGACTAAGGTCACGGAATGGATT
>NZ_JAIUHP010000024.1:0-60710 GCF_020165175.1 Mesorhizobium sp. CA16 | reverse complement strand
CCCCCCCCCCCCCCCCCCCCCCCCCGGCGCAAGAAAAAATTGGCTTTTCGGTGCTTTACTGTCCGGGGACGGCACTGTGCGCCGGCAGACAAACTGATCGAGACAGACGGGTGGGCATCTATCTCCCGATCGCGGAAATTTCCGTCAACATCTTCGTGCTGCTCGCGATGGGCGCCGCGGTGGGTTTCCTGTCGGGCATGTTCGGGGTCGGCGGCGGCTTCCTGATCACGCCGCTTCTGATTTTCTACAACATCCCGCCGGCAATCGCCGTCGCCACCGGCGCAAACCAGGTCATCGCCTCCTCTTTCTCCGGCGCGCTTTCGCATTTCAAGCGCGGCACGCTCGACTTCAAGCTGGGCGGCGTGCTTTTGGCCGGCGGCATCGTCGGCTCGACGGCGGGTATCTTCGTCTTCGCGCTGTTGCGCCGGCTCGGCCAGCTGGACCTGTTCATCTCGCTGCTATACGTCGTGCTGCTCGGCACGGTCGGCGGGCTGATGCTGTTCGAAAGCGTCAACGCGCTGCGAGCCAGCCGCAGCGGCGCCGCACCCGTGCTCAAGAAATCCGGACAGCACAACTGGATCCACCGGTTGCCGTTCAAGATGCGCTTCCGCGCCTCGAAGCTGTTCGTCAGTGTTATCCCTGTGCTCGGGCTCGGCGCCGGGATCGGCTTCCTGTCGTCGATCATGGGCGTCGGCGGCGGCTTCATCATGGTGCCGGCGCTGATCTACCTGCTCAAGGTGCCGACCAATGTCGTTATCGGCACCTCGCTGTTTCAGATCATCTTCACCTCAGCCTATACGACGCTGGTGCATGCC
Organism: Mesorhizobium sp. CA16; assembly: GCF_020165175.1. Classification (NCBI taxonomy): domain Bacteria; kingdom Pseudomonadati; phylum Pseudomonadota; class Alphaproteobacteria; order Hyphomicrobiales; family Phyllobacteriaceae; genus Mesorhizobium; species Mesorhizobium sp. CA16. The sequence continues at coordinate 59,895 of NZ_JAIUHP010000024.1, read as the reverse complement.
ACGACCAACCAGACGGTCGACGTGATCCTGGCCTTCCTGCTGATGGCCGGCGGCGTCGCCGGCGCGCAATATGGCGCCAAGGCCGGCCAGCGGCTGCGCGGCGAGCAATTGCGCGCCCTTTTGGCGATGCTGGTGCTGGCCGTCGCCATCCGCCTTGCCGCCGATCTCTTCGTGACGCCGCCCAATCTCTATTCTCTGTCCGCCGCGGGGCTCAACTGATGGCGGCGCGACGAGCATTTGCAGCCGCCGTCTCGTTGTCGATGCTCTTTGCCCTTTCCCCGGCGACGGCGCAGACGCCGCCCGCCGAAAGCATTCAGATCGGCCTGTCGACGGATGCCATTTCCATCACGGCGGGCTTCTCCGGCGCCGACCTGACGATCTTCGGATCGCTGGAGAATCCCGATCCGCTGATCGCGCGCCAGGGGCGCTACGACGTGATCGTCGTGCTCGAAGGGCCGCCAAGGCCGGTCGTCGTCCGGCGCAAGGATCGCGTGCTCGGCGTCTGGATCAATCTGGATTCGGAGACGTTCGAGAACGTGCCGGTTTCCTATTCCGTCGCGACGACGCGGCCGCTGCAGGACATCGCCGAGACCGCCAAATACAAGCAGCTCTCGCTTGGCGCGCAGAACCTCTATATGAAGCCCGCCGACGAGACCGACAGCCCGGCAACCATCGAGGAATTCACCGCGGCGCTCCGCGACCGCAAGGCGGCGACCGGCCTCTACAGCGAGAATGTCGGCGGCGTGCAGTTCCTATCGCAGAACCTGTTTCGCGCCACCGTGCGGCTGGCACCGAACGTGCCGGTTGGAACCCATAAAGCCCGCGCGTTCCTGTTCAAGAGCGGCATGTTCGTCAAGGAAAGCTCGGCCCAGCTCGAAATCCGCAAGTCCGGCTTCGAGCAGTCGATCTTCCGCGTCGCGCATGACTATTCCTTCCTCTATGGCGTGTTCGCCATATCGCTCGCCATGCTGACCGGCTGGCTGGGCCGGCTCATCTTCCGCAAGGATTGATGCTTCGGGAAGAATCGGAAGACCCGTTTTCCGTTCGAAACAGGGTTTCTCTTTTCCCGGTTTTGCGATACATCGCCGCCTCCCAGCCTAGGGACAAGCACAGACATTTCGATCGGCAGAGCGGTCCGGCAATCCGGATGACGGCGCGCAACGCGTCGCCGACGATATGCCGCCATGAAGCAAAGACAGGAGGCTGCGATGCGATCGGCATTCGGCGGCATCGATTTCGGCACGTCCAATTCCACCGTGGGCGTGATCCGCGACGGCCGGGCGCGACTGGTGGCGCTGGAGGGCGAGCAGCCCACTCTGCCGAGCGCCGTGTTCTTCAACTTTGAGGACGGCTACACCTATTTCGGCCGCCGCGCGATCAGCGACTATACCGACAGCATCGAAGGCCGGCTGATGCGCTCGCTGAAGAGCGTGCTTGGCAGCTCGCTTGCCAACGAGAAGACGCGCATCAAGGCGCGCCAGATCGGCTTCATCGACATCGTCGGGCTGTTCATCGATCATCTCAAGAAGCGGCTGGAAGAGGACACAGGCGGTGCAGTCGACAATGTCGTGCTGGGCAGGCCTGTGCAGTTCGTCGACGACGACGCGGCCGCCGATGCAAAGGCGCAGGGCGAATTGGAAAAGGCCGCCCGCGTGCAAGGCTTCAAGCACATCGCCTTCCAGTTCGAGCCGATCGCGGCGGCGCTCGACTACGAGCAGAAGGTTTCCCGCGAGGAGCTGGCGCTGATCGTCGACATGGGCGGCGGCACCTCCGATTTCTCGATCGTGCGAGTCTCACCGGAGCGCGCCCGCTCGACCGACCGCAAGGCCGACATATTAGCCAACCGGGGCATCCATATCGGCGGCACCGATTTCGACCGACTGCTCAGCATCGCCCATGTCATGCCCGAGCTCGGCTATCTGACACGGACCAAGGACCACAAGCGCAATCTGCCGGCCGCCTATTTCATCGACCTCGCCACCTGGCAGCGCATCAATCTCGTCTACACCGCCAAGGCGATGACGGATCTGAGGCAGATCCGCTATGAGGCCGAGCGTGCCGATCTCGTCGACCGCTTCATCCATGTCGTCGAGCATCGCTACGGCCATGCGCTGGCGGGCTTGGTCGAAAGGGCGAAGATCGCGCTCACGGACCAAGCCTCGGCCGAAGTGAAGGTGTCGCTACCCGGCGCGCGCTTCGCGGCCGAGATCACACGCGCCGGCCTGGAGGAAACGATCAGCGGCGACATCGAACGCGTGGCCGCGACGGTCAAACACACGATCGCCGACGCCGGCATCCCTGCTTCGGCCATCACCGCCGTGTTCCTCACCGGCGGTTCGACCGCCATCCCGCTGGCGAAACGGCAGATCCTGGCGCTGGTGCCGCAGGCATCGGTCATCGAAGGCGACATGTTCGGCTCGGTCGGCCTGGGACTCGCGCTCGACGCACAGCGAAAATTCGCGTGAGCGTTTTGCCGCAACGTAGCTGCGGGGGTTGTCCATCGGGTAGCGACGGCATGCCCGGAAGGTTGGTCGAAACGCCCGTGACGTCGTCATCCACGGGCGGAGCAAGGAGCGAAGCGACGCGGCGCAGACCCGAGGATCCATTCCGTGAGTTTGAAGCGTTGCTCCGGTGCAGAATTCTGCTTCGTTGTACTCCCTGGCCGATGTAACGGAATGGATTCTAGGGTCTCCGCAACGTCGCTTCGCGACTGCTTCGCCCTAGAATGACGAAGTTCGGAGGGCTTCGGCCAATCGCGAGCGTTTGTGATGATTCCTCATCCTGGATGCAGCCCTGATGCCGCCTGGGCTCAACTGGCCTTTCCACCAAGATGCGCCTTCAGCGCCATCTGCGCGAGGCTCGCCTGGCGGTCGCGGTGGGTGATCATGGCGAAGTCGCGCTTCGGCAATTCGACCGGCACGGCCCTGAGGCTGCCTTCCGCCAGGGAGCGCGCGACCACCAGTTCCGAGATGATCGTCGCCCCCGCGCCAGCCTCGACGGCCTGGCGCACCGCCTCGTTGCTGGGCAGGACGAGGAAAATCTGCAGCTCCGCCGGCGGAACCCCTTGGCTGAGCGCGAAATCCTCCAGCGCCTCGCGCGTGCCCGACCCGCCTTCCCGGATGATCCAGCGCAATGCCCTGATGTCGAGGTTTCCCGCCCGCGTCGTCGGAATTTCGGGATGCGAGCGCGCCACCACCAGCATGGGGCGATCCTCGTCGACCGTGGCGCGGCGCAGGATGTCGGATTCGGTGCGGCCCTCGACCAGGCCGAAATCGGCGCGGCCGTCCAGCACATTGGTCTCGACCTGCCGGGTGTTGCCGATCGTTACGCTGAGCTTCACGGCAGGATAGGCCTCGTGGAAGGACGCCAGGCGGCGCGGCAGCCAGTAGCTGGCGATGGTCTGGCTGGCCGCGATCGACAGGCTGCCGGCGACGGTCTGCGAGACATCCTCCAGCACGCCGCGGGCCGCCGCGGCGCGATCCAGAACCGCCTTCGCCTCCGGGAGGAAGCGGTGGCCGGTCTGGGCCAGCTCGATGTTGCGGCCGACCCGGTTGAACAGGCGCACGCCGTGCTGGCTTTCGAGCGCCCGGATGGCAGCCGACGCCGCCGACTGCGAGATGCCGAGCCGCTCGGCGGCCTTGGTCATATGGCCGTGCTCGGCGACGGCGACGAAGATGCGCAACTGATCGAGGGTCATGGCTAACTAAGAAGCAAAATCGATCGGAATTACAAGAGCTGCTTGTTAGACGCATCAATAGCTTTGTTCTAAGTTTTTATCGGAAGTTGGAATAAATTAGCTGCATTGCCGCCAAGGCTTGAAATGATCGGGCGCTTCAAATCCCTGTTCGCGCACTGGAACCGCCGTGTGAAGCGGCAGATCGCCGGCGAGCGCTATCACCCCGAGCTCCATTATATGCGCGGTCCGGGTCCCAAGACGAAGGCCAAAATGGCGAGCGGCAAGAGCGTTCGCGGATCATGAATCCCGGCGCGCCGCGCGGCGCCAATTCCGCCCCCTCGCAGCGGCCGCTGGCGGACAGCCGAGCGCCGGAGGAGGGCGATGGCGTCGAGACCTCGCCAAGCGTCTCCGACCGCGTCGCCAAGACCACCTGCTACATGTGCGCCTGCCGCTGCGGCATCGACGTCCACATCAAGGACGGCAAGGTCCGCTACATCAACGGCAACAAGGACCATCCGGTCAACCGGGGCGTGATCTGCGGCAAGGGCAGCGCCGGCATCATGCAGCATTACAGCCCGGCGCGGCTGAAGAAGCCGTTGCTGCGCACAGGTCCGCGCGGCTCCGGCGAGTTCCGCGAGATCGAGTGGGAAGAAGCGCTGACCATCGCCACCGAAAGGCTGTCGGCGATCCGCCGCACCGATCCGAGGAAGCTTGCCTTCTTCACCGGGCGCGACCAGTCGCAATCGCTGACCGGCTGGTGGGCGTCGAAATTCGGCACGCCCAATTTCGCCGCACATGGCGGTTTCTGCTCCGTCAACATGGCGGCCGGCGGGCTCTATACGATCGGCGGCTCGTTCTGGGAGTTCGGCGAGCCCGACTGGGACAACACGAAATACTTCATGCTGTTCGGCGTCGCCGAGGATCACGATTCCAACCCGATCAAGATCGGCCTCGGCAAGCTCAAGGCGCGCGGCGCCAAGGTGGTTTCGATCAATCCCTGCCGCACCGGCTACAACGCGATCGCCGACGACTGGATCGGCATGAGGCCGGGCACCGACGGCTTGTTCGTGCTGGCGCTTGTCCATGAATTGCTCAAGGCCGGCCGCGTCGATCTCGACTATCTGCTGCGCTACACCAACGCGCCGGTGCTGGTCGTGCAGGAGCCGGGGGCCGCCGACGACGGCCTGTTCGTGCGAGACGGCGACGGCAACCCGCTTGCTTGGGACAGAGTGGCCAAGCAACCGGTCAACGCAACCGACCCCGAAGCAAAACCGGCGCTGACCGGCAGCTATCAGATCGGCGGACAGCGCTGTGTGCCTGTCTTCCAGCTCATCGCCGAACGCTATCTTGACGAGACCTATTCGCCGGACGCGGTAGCGGAGCGCTGTGGTGTCGATGCCGACACGATCAGGCGGATCGCGGCGGAACTGGCGCATGTTGCCTTCGAGCAGACGATCGAGCTGCCGGTCGCCTGGACCGATTGGGCAGGCCGGCGACACGAGACGATCAGGGGCCGCCCCGTCTCGATGCATGCCATGCGCGGCATCTCGGCCCATTCCAACGGCTTTCACACCTGCCGCGCCATCCATCTGCTGCAGGTTCTGCTGGGCACCGTCGATGTTCCGGGCGGTTTCCGTTTCAAGCCGCCCTACCCGCGCCCAGCGCCGCCGGAGCCGAAGCCATGCGGAAAAAACGTTCGGCCGATGACGCCGCTGGACGGCATGCCGCTCGGCTTCGTCTGCGGCCCGGACGATCTTCTCGTCGACGAGGCCGGCCGACCCACCCGCATAGACAAGGCCTATTCCTGGGAAGCACCCTTGGCCGCGCACGGGCTGATGCACTCGGTCATCCGCAATGCCTGGGCCGGCGATCCTTATCCGATCGACACGCTGATGATGTACATGTCGAACATGGCGTGGAACTCGTCGATGAATACGGTCGAGACCGTTCGTATGCTGACCGACAAGGACGAGGCGGGCGCCTACAAGATCCCGTTCATCATCTATTCCGACGCTTATTATTCCGAAACGGTGGCGTTCGCCGACCTGGTGCTGCCCGACACCACCTATCTCGAGCGGCACGACTGCATCAGCCTGCTCGACCGGCCGATCAGCCATGCCGACGGTCCGGGCGACGCCATCCGCCATCCCGTGGTGCAGCCGGACCGCGACGTGCGGCCATTCCAGTCTGTGCTGATCGAGCTCGGCGCGCGGCTTGGTCTGCCGGGCTTCGTCGACGAGGACGGCTCAGCGAAATACCGCGACTATGCCGACTACATCGTCAACCACGAGCGCACGCCCTGCATCGGCCCTTTAGCCGGCTGGCGCGGCGAGAATGGCGGCTCGATCGGCAGGGGCGACGTCAACCCCAACCAGCTGCAGCGCTACATCGACAATGGCGGCTTCTGGCACCACGATTTTTCCGACGACCAGCGCTATTACAAAATGGGCAACCGCGCCTATCTCGATTTCGCGGTCGAGATGGGTTTCATTTCCAAGGCCGAGCCTATCGTCTTCCAGCTCTACTCGGAGCCGATGCAGCGGTTCAGGCTTGCCGGGCGCGGCCATGGCAAGGTGCAGCCGCCGGACGCCGAGCGCGGCCGCATCGAGGCCTATATGGACCCGCTGCCCTTCTGGTACGCGCCCTTCGAGGACAGCACCGTCGACCTGCAAAAATATTCGTTGCATGCGCTGACGCAGCGGCCGATGCACATGTACCATTCCTGGGGCTCGCAAAATGCGTGGCTGCGGCAGATCACCAGCCAGAACCGGCTGTTCGTGCATAGGCAGACCGCCACCGAGCTTGACCTTTCCGACGACGACTGGGTGTGGATCGAAAGCGTCAACGGAAGGGTGAAAGGCCAGATTAAGCTGATCGACGGCGTGAACCCGGACACGGTGTGGACCTGGAACGCGATCGGCAAGCGGCGCGGCAGCTGGGGCCTGAAGGACGATGCGGCGGAGAGCAATCGCGGTTTCCTGCTCAACCATATCATCGGCGACCAGACGGCGGCCGATGCCAACGGCAAGCGCTATTCGAATTCCGATCCGGTCACCGGACAGGCCGCGTGGTTTGACGTGCGCGTGCGGATCGTCAAATGCGCGGCGGAGGAAGCCGGCTTCACCGAGCCGCATTTCGAGCGTTTTGCACAGCCACCGCATTTCGAGCCATCGCCTGACGTGCTTCGCTTCGGCACGGAATTCCGCATGAAGAGGGAAGCCGCCGAATGACCTGTCTTCCCGCTCGAACCGAGAAAAAACTCGGCCTCGTCATCGACCTCGACACCTGCGTCGGCTGCCAGGCCTGCGTCACCGCCTGCAAGGAGTGGAACACTGGCGGCCACATGGCGCCGCTGACGGACATCGATCCCTATGGCGGGCATGTCGACGGCGTCTGGTTCAACCGGGTGCATAGTTACGAGCACACGACCGAACAGGGCGACCGCACGGTGAACTTCCCGCGCTCCTGCCTGCATTGCGAGCAGCCGGCCTGCGTCACCGTCTGCCCGACCGGCGCCTCCTACAAGCGTGCCTCGGACGGCATCGTGCTGGTCGACGAGGACAAATGCATCGGCTGCAAGCTCTGCAGCTGGGCCTGTCCGTATGGCGCCCGCGAATTCGATACGGATGTCGGCGTGATGAAGAAATGCACGCTCTGCGTCGACCGCATCTACAACGACAATCTGGCCGAGGAAGACCGCGTGCCTGCTTGCGTCGCCGCCTGCCCGACCAGCGCCCGTCATTTCGGCGATCTCGGCGATCCGGCCTCCGCGATCTCGCGGCTTGTCGAGGAGCGTGGCGGCGTCGCGCTGATGCCGGAGCTCGGCTACAAGCCGACCAACAGCTATCTGCCGCCGCGCGCCCGTAGCGAACGCGCTGCGAAGGTCGACGCGCCGGCGCTGGAGCCGATTAAGGCCGAGGGCGGGTTCCTCGGCTGGATCGACCGCATGCTTTCGAACTAGCCATGCATCCCGCTTTCTCGGTCGTCTTCTTCACCACCGCCACCGGGGCAGGCTACGGCCTGCTCGCACTGCTCGGCCTGCTTGGCGGATTTGGCGTGATCCCCGCCGATTTCTGGCTTGGCCTTGCCGGCATGGGGCTGGCGCTCGGTCTTGTTGTTGCAGGCCTGCTCTCCTCGACCGGCCATCTCGGCCGCCCTGAGCGAGCCTGGCGCGCTTTCTCGCAATGGCGCAGCTCGTGGCTGTCGCGCGAAGGCGTGGCGTCGGTCGCAACCTTCATTCCGGCCGCGCTGTTCGGCATAGGCTGGGTGCTTCTCGGGCAGAGCGGCGGATGGGTGGCGGTCGCCGGCCTGCTGGCGGCGGCAGGTGCGGTCATGACAATCTGCACGACAGGCATGATCTATGCTTCGTTGAAGCCGATCGCGCAGTGGCACAGCCGCTATACTTTGCCGGCCTATCTCATCTTCGCGGCGATGACCGGAAGCGTTCTCGCCAACGCCTTGCTCCAGGGGTTCAAGCTGGGTTCAACGGCGATGCCGATCTGGGCTCTGCTTGCCACGCTCGCCGGCTGGGGCTGGAAGCTTGCGACTTGGCGCTACAATGACCGGCTGGAAATCCCGACCACCGCCAACACAGCGACCGGCCTTGCCGGCGGCACGGTGCGTTCCATCGAGTGGCCGCATACCGAAGAGAACTATCTGCTGAAGGAAATGGGATTCCGCATCGCGCGCAAGCACAGCGCCAAGTTGCGGCTGATCACGCAGGCGCTGGCCTTTGCAACGCCGGCAGCCCTGCTGGCGATCGTATACTTCGTGCCATGGCCCTTGGGCGCGATCGCATCCGTGCTTGCCGCCGGCGCGCAGCTCGCCGGCATGCTGGTCGAGCGCTGGCTGTTCTTCGCCGAGGCGAAGCACACGGTCACCCTCTATTACGGCAGGGAGTAAGTTTCAGCCCGGTCTAAGCATCGAGCCGGAGATGGCAAAAATGCGCTCGGCACCCAGCATATAGGCCATCAGCGTTTCCAGCCGGAACAGGCCGGCATAGGCGCGGTCGAGCACGTTGAGCGAGCCGGTATAGGCGCCGAAGGCCGGCATGATCATGCGGCCGCCATCGCCGGCAAAGCAGCGCCGCCTGACCGAGCGCCCGCGCTGAACGATGCGCGCGCACGGATGGAGGTGGCCCGATATCTCGCCCTCCACCCGGACCTTCGACGGCTCGTGACGGAAGAGCAGCGAGCCGATGGCGAGTTCCCGCACGGTCTCGCCCGGCAGGTCGGCTGGCGCATCCGGGTCGTGGTTGCCGGCGACCCAGAACCAGTCGCGGCCGGCCATCATCGCCTCCAGCCGTTCCCTGAAGCTCAGATGCATGCGCTCGGCACCGCCGCCGTCGTGGAAGGAATCGCCCAGGCTGACTACGATCCGCGGCTGGTAGTCGGCGATGACCGCCTGAAGCCGCAGCAAGGTCGCGCCTGTGTCATAGGGCGGGATCAGCGCGCCGCGCCTGGCGAAGGACGAACCTTTTTCGAGATGCAGGTCGGAGACCGCGAGCAGCCGCAGATCGGGGAAATAGAGCACGCCGCGTCGGTCGCAGACCGCGCGCTCGCCGGCGATGCCGACAGGGTCGGCCTCGGCGATCAGCGTTGCGCGCGACAGCGAAAAATTCATCCCCTCTAGGCCTTCTTTCAGTCCGCCATCTCCGGCCCCATGGCCTCTTCGACGAGGGTGGCGGCATCCATCAGCAGCGTCTCGTCCGCCTCGCCATTCACCGGCATCTTGCCGATCTCGAGCATGATCGGCACGGCCAACGGCGATATCTGCTCAAGGTTCTTATGCATGATTCGACCGCGGATGCGCGAGAGCATCTCGGCAAGTCTGCTGACATCGAGCAACCCGGTCGCGGCATCCGTACGGGTGGCCTGCAGCAGAATATGGTCGGGTTCATGGCTGCGCAACACGTCATAGATGAGGTCGGTCGAAACGGTCACCTGGCGGCCGCTTTTTTCCTTGCCGGGGTGGCGCTTTTCGATCAGTCCGGAAATCAGCGCGCAGTTGCGGAACGTGCGCTTCAGCAGCCAGCTGTCGGCGAACCAGGCTTCGAGATCATCGCCCAGCATGTCTTGATCGAACAGCGTGGCCAGCGACGGTTTTCTGTTCTTGAACATCCAGCCCATGTCGGCCAGCGACCAGATGGCCAGCGCGTAATCGGTGGCCACGAAACCGACCGGCTTGGCGCCCGCCCGGTCAAGGCGACGCGTGAGCAGCATGCCGAGTGTCTGATGCGCGAGCCTGCCCTCGAACGGATAGGCTACGAGGTAGTAGCGGTTGCCGCGTGGAAAAGTCTCGATCAACAGGTCGTCGCGTTTCGGCAAAACGGACTTGTCCGCCTGAAATCTTAACCAGTCAGCGACCTGCTCAGGTAGTTTCTTCCAACGTTGCGGGTCATCGAGCATGGCCCGCACCTGCTCGGCGAGATAGGTCGAAAGCGGGAATTTGCCGCCGCCATAATAGGGCACCTTCGCGTCACTGCCCGGTGCGTTCGAGACGAAGCACTCGTTCTCGCGAATGCCTTCGAAGCGCAGGATCTTGCCACCGAACATGAAGGTGTCGCCGTGGGTCAAAGTCTCCAGAAACGCTTCCTCGATCTTTCCTAGCACCCTGCCGCCGCGCGAGGCCGCCCCTCTGCTGCCGGCCTGGACGTAGCGCACATTGAGCGCCGGCACTTCGATGATGGTCCCGACATTCAGCCTGTATTGCTGGGCGACGGCCGGATTTGAAACCCGCCATAAGCCTTCCTTGGTCTGACGGATGCGGGCATAGCGCTCGTAATTTCTCAGCGCGTAGCCGCCGGTGGCGACGAAGTCGATGACCCGATCGAATGTCGGCCTGTCCAGGCTGACGTAAGGCGCGGCCGTCCGTATCTCCTCGAAGAGCACATCGGCATGGAACGGCGCGCCGCAGGCGCAGCCCAGCACGTGTTGAGCCAAGACGTCCAGCCCGCCATTGACCAGCGGCGGCGTGTCCTGGGCGCCGAGATAGTTGGCATCGAGCGCCGCCCGGCATTCCAGCACTTCGAAGCGGTTGGCCGGGATGAGAATCGCCTTTGAGGGCTCGTCCATACGATGGTTGGCACGGCCGATGCGCTGCGCGAGCCGGCTGGCGCCTTTCGGCGCACCGACATGCACGACCAGATCGACATCGCCCCAGTCTATGCCGAGATCCAGCGTCGAGGTTGCGACGATGGCGCGCAACGCGTTCTCGCCCATGGCCTTCTCGACGCGGCGGCGCTGAGCGACGTCAAGCGATCCGTGATGAAGCGCGATCGGCAGCGTGTCTTCGTTGACGCGCCATAGTTCCTGGAACAGCAGCTCGGCCTGGCTGCGCGTGTTGACGAACAGCAGCGTGGTCTTGTGCCGCTTGATCTCCCGGTAGATCTCAGGCGTGGCGTAGCGGGCGGAGTGACCAGCCCAGGGCACCCGCTCTTCCGAGTCGAGGATCGATATCTCGGGCTTCGCGCCGCCGGTGACGACGATGAGCTCGGACATGGCGCCTGGAGAAGCCTGGCTTACCAGCCAGCGCCGCAACTCGTCCGGCTCGGCCACCGTGGCCGACAGGCCTATGGTTTGCAACCCGGGCACAAAGGCGCGCAAGCGCGCAAGGCCGAGCGCCAGCAGATGGCCGCGCTTCGAGGTGACAAGCGAATGCAATTCGTCGAGCACGACATAGCGCAGGTCCTCGAAGAAGCGCTTTGCGTCGTTCGAAGCGATCAGCAAGGCGAGTTGCTCGGGCGTGGTGAGCAGGATGTCGGGCGGCGCCAGCTTTTGCCGCTGGCGCTTGTGCGAAGGCGTGTCGCCGGTGCGCGTCTCGATGGTGACAGGCAGGCCGATCTCCTCGACCGGCTTGCCGAGATTGCGCTCGATGTCGACGGCCAGCGCTTTCAGCGGCGAAATGTAGAGTGTGTGGATGCCGCGGCGGGCTCCGCCCGGCTTTCGCTTGGAACGGCTGGCCAGCTCGGTCAGCGACGGCAGGAAGCCGGCCAGCGTCTTGCCGGCGCCGGTCGGCGCGATCAGCAGCACCGACTGGCCGCTCTGAGCCTTCGACAGCAGCTCGAGCTGATGGACGCGCGGCGACCAGCCCTTTTCGCCGAACCATCTGACGAATGGCTCAGGCAGCAGGACGGCGGCATTCTGCTCGGCAAGGCGCGGCTGCTCGGTCACGCGCAAGAGGTAGCGCGGCAGCAAGCAATCGCCAAGGAAAATCGGAACAAAAGGGGATCAGCGCTATTCTTCCTTCCCCCCTTGTGGGGGAAGGTGGATTGCCGCGTAGCGGCAAGACGGATGAGGGGTGCTGGAAGAAGCGAGACCTGACTAGATAAAGGTGCTAAAGACGCTTAGCTCTTCAACGTAGCGATCCGTCCAGCACCCCTCATCCGTCTCGGCGCTGCGCGCCGATCCACCTTCTCCCACAAGGGGAGAAGGGGAGGCTGGCGCTACGGCCTCCGAAACCCAGTCGGACCGCCATAAAGATAGCCGATGCGGTCGACAGCCTCTTTAAGGCCCTCGCGCGAGACCAGCATGGTGTGGCCGTTGGCGTGGATCATGCCTCTTTCGTCGGTCATGATCGCGACATGGCCTTTCCAGAAGACGAGATCGCCGCGCCGGAGACCCGAATAGTCCGGACCCGGCTCGAACGGCGTGCCGATCGACGCCGCCTGCATATCGGAGTCGCGCAGGACATCCTTGCCCGTCATGCGCATCGCCAACTGCACGAGGCCGGAGCAATCGATGCCGAAGCCGGAGGCACCGCCCCAGAGATAAGGCGTGCCGAGGAAGCTTTCGGCGACCGTGACGTAATCCTCGGCCAGCTCGGCGATCGGCCGCAAATGGCGGGCGACGATCGCCTGGCCGGAGGGCAGCAGCGCATAATGCGTGCCGCGCGTTTCGGCCGAGCCGGTCACCGTCACGGTCGACCCCATCGACAGCTGCCCGCTGATCGGGAACCGCAAATCGGGGCCCGGATAGAGGAAGGTGCGCGGCACGGAGACGACATGCGTGGGCGCATGTTCGCGTGCCCCAATCAGATTGTCGGCCACATAGCCGACATAACCGTCGCGCTCGGCCTGCACCCAGGCCCAGCCTTCCGCGTCCTCGAAAACGAGCACGTCGTCGCCGAACAGCGCCTGCGTGTTGACGCCCGCGTCGGAGCGCGGCGCCTTGCGCAGATCGGCGACCGACGCCGCAATCCGCGCCGGGCGGCCGGTGACGAAGCGGTCGGCGGCGACCTCGCCCTTCAGCCTCGCATCGGCAAGGTCGGAGCGGAAGGCATGAAGGCGGGCATCCCTGGCGGTCAAATCGATAATCCAGTCATATCAGATAGGGGCAATGAGGTCAGATGGGCAGCTCGTGCGCCCTGGCGACGATACCATCGCCGAAGCGCTCGACAAAGAGCGCGCCTTCCACCGTGCGCCGGATCAGCACGTTGCGCTTGTCGAGCTCGTCGCGGTGGCGCGAGACCAGCTTCAGCGCGCCCATCGTGTCCAGCGCCCGGGTGATGACCGGCTTGGTGACGTTGAGCTTGGCGGCCAGCCCGCGCACCGTATGGGGCGGCGGATCGAGATAGATGGTGAACAGGATAGCCGTCTGGCGCATGGTGAGATCGGGCTCGCCGTCGCGCACCTGGGCCAGCATCACCTGCTGCCACAGTCGCAAGGCCTGGCTCGGGCGCATCGAGATCGACATCGCCCAAGCATGCCGACAAATTGTTTCGGTTCCGTTTCAGTGACGATCTGCCACCTTGGTCTTCCGGCCTAGGCAAATCGCTGCGTAATTATCCGCTCCAGCGCGCGAATGCCTTGCGCTTCGCCGCCGGTCAGGCCGTAGGGTCGGTCGGCCGGGTTCCAGGCGAAGATGTCGAAATGCGCCCAGCTGTGAGTCTTCTCGACAAAGCGCTTGAGGAAAAGCGCGGCGGTGATCGATCCGGCAAAGCCGTCCGTCGTCACATTGTTGATGTCGGCGATCTTCGAGGAAAGCTTTGCATCGTAGGGGCGCCACAAAGGCATGCGCCACAGTGGATCCTCGACCGCGACCGACGCCGCGGCCAGGTCGGCGGCAAGCGTCTCGTCGTTGGTGTAGAAAGGCGGCAGATCGGGCCCCAGCGCGACGCGGGCGGCTCCGGTCAGCGTCGCCATGTCGACCAGCAAAGCTGGCTGCTCCTCGTCGGCCAGCGCCAGCGCGTCGGCCAGGATCAGCCTGCCTTCGGCGTCCGTGTTGCCGATTTCGACCGTGATGCCCTTGCGGCTCCTGAGCACGTCGCCGGGCCGGAAGGCATTGCCGGCGATCGAATTCTCGACGGCGGGGATCAGCACGCGCAGCCGGACATTCAGTCTCGCCGCCATGATCATGGCGGCGAGGCCCAGCACGTTGGCGGCGCCGCCCATGTCCTTCTTCATCAAAAGCATGCCCGACGACGGCTTGATGTCGAGGCCGCCGGTGTCGAAGCAGACGCCCTTGCCGACCAGCGTCACCTTCGGCGCGTCGCCCGGTCCCCAGCTCAGGTCGATCAGCCGCGGCGCGCCGGTGGAGGCCCGACCCACGGCGTGGATCATCGGGAAATTCCGCATCAGGAGATCGTCGCCATGGATCACCGAGATATCGGCGCCGTGGGCGGTCGCCAGTTTTCGGGCGGCTTCTTCCAGTTCGACCGGACCGAGGTCGCTGGTTGGCGTGTTGACGAGGTCGCGTGTCAGGAACACGCTGTCGGCGATACGGCGGACATGCGCCGCGTCGCCGCCCTCCGGCAGCGCGAAGCGCACAGCCTTGCCGGGCTTCTTGCCGTAGCGAGTAAAGACATAGCCGCCGAGGACAAGCGCGAGCGCCGCGAGATCGGGTTGCGCCGGGCGCGACGCGAAATGCCAGTCGCCCTCCGGCAACGCCCTTGCGAGCGCGCCGAGGGCAAGAACGCTCTCGCCATCGCCTGTGCCGAACAACGCGCCGGCAAGGCCGCCACCCTCGCCCGGCAAGACCAGCGTGCGCCCTGCTTCGCCGGAAAAACCGTTGGCCCTTGCCCAAGCGATGGCGGAGGGCGGCAGTGCCGCGGCTTCAAGGGCGTCCTTCGCCACCAGATAGACAGGCAAGGCGGCTTCCGGCTTCTGCTCAACGAGTTCGACAGGCATGCGATGATCTCCGGCCGAACAGTTCGAGTCGGCGCTTCTTAACGGTCCGTTAGGGTTAACAGAATATTTCTGCCGGAGGGAAGACGGCCAGCCAATGGCCGCACAGGAATGGAGACCGGGCGCCGATGCCGACCGAAGCGTTGAACCTTACAGCCAAGCGTCTGATCACCACGGCTTTCATAGCGGCGCTGGCGGCCAGCGTGGCGGGTTGCGGCAGCACCAGCAAGTTCACCACGGGCTCCATCTCCCGCTCCGACAGCAGGCCGCTGGAAACGATGTCGTCCGGCGAATTGCGTACCGCCACGTCCAGGCTCGGCCAGTCCTATGCCCGCAATCCGGGCGACAAGCGCATCGCGATGAACTTCGCGGCGGCACTGCAGATGGACGGCGATGCCGACCAGTCGCTGGCGGTGATGCGCAAGCTGGCGATCGCCTATCCCAAGGATCGCGAGGTGCTTGCGGCCTATGGCAAGGCGCTCGCCGCCAACGGCCAGTTCGAACCGGCCCTCGATGCCGTGCGGCGCGCACAGACCCCCGAATATCCGGACTGGAAGCTGGTGTCGGCGGAAGCCGCCATTCTCGACCAGATGGGACAGAAAGACGAAGCGCGGCAAGACTATCGTAAGGCGCTGGAACTGAAGCCGAACGAGCCTTCGGTGCTGTCCAATCTCGGCATGTCCTATGTGCTTGAAGGCGACCTGCGCACGGCAGAAACCTATATGCGCTCGGCCGCGCAGCAGCCCGGCGCCGACAGCAGGGTGCGGCAGAACCTCGCGCTGGTCGTCGGCCTGCAGGGCCGCTTCGACGAAGCCGAAAAGATCGCCTCGCAGGAACTGTCGCCCGAACAGGCGCAGGCCAACGTCGCCTACCTGCGCCAGATGCTTGCCCAGCAGAACGCCTGGAGCCAATTGAAGGATCAGGACAAGAACAAGGCGAAGGTCGCCACGAACTGACCGCGGACGGCATTGCCAAATCGACCACCGTTGAAATCAAAAAAGCCGCGCGGATCCCGCGCGGCTTTTTGATTTGAAGCGAACGGCCCTATCTCTTTGTTTTTACGCAATCCGGACGGAAAACCGCTCAACACTTTTCCTGGAATTGCTTTACTGGCTCGAGGAGCTGTGCTGGTCGCCGAAGATGCCGCGCTGGCTGACCTGGATGCCGGCCGGTCCCAGAATGATGGCGAACAGAACCGGCAGGAAGAACAGGATCATCGGCACGGTAAGCTTCGGCGGAAGTGCCGCGGCCTTCTTCTCGGCGGCGTTCATGCGCATGTCGCGGCTTTCCGAGGCGAGCACGCGTAGCGCGTGCGCCACCGGCGTGCCGTAGCGTTCGGCCTGGACCAGGGCCTGGGACACCGACTTCACCGATTCCAGGCCGGTGCGGCTTGCCAGGTTCTCATAGGCGTTCTTGCGGTCCTGCAGATAGGACAGCTCCGCATTGGTGAGCACGAATTCCTCGGCAAGCGCAACCGACTGCGTGCCGATCTCGTCGGCAACCCTGCGCAGGGCCGCTTCCACCGACATGCCGGATTCCACGCAGATCAGCATCAGGTCGAGCGCGTCCGGCCACGCCAGCTGGATCGACTGCTTGCGCTTGGTCGCGCGGTTGTTGACATAGAGGATCGGCGCGTAGAAGCCGCCATAGGCGACAACGACACAGACGAACAGCTTGATGAAGGCCGGCTGCTGCGGCAGGCCGCCGAGCAAGAACAGATAGATGGCCGCCAAGGCAAAACCGACGAATGGCAGGACCAAGCGGAAAAAGAGGAAGCGCGTCAGCGGGTTCTGGCCGCGGAAGCCCGCGACCTTGAGCTTCTGGATCGTGCTTTCGTCGGCAAGCGCGCGCCTGAGGTCCAGGCGGTCGACGATGTTGCGCATGCCGATGGACTGTTCCTCGCGCAGGCCCTTGCGGCGGCGGTCGGCCTCGTTGGCCAGCCGCGCACGCTGCTCGGCGCGCATTTTGTCGCGTTCGAGCGCCACGCTTTTCATGCGCGACTTGAGCGACGTGCCGCCGAACGCCGGCATGAGCGTGAAGACGGTCGCGAACACGGCGATGCCGACCAGCATCGCGATCAGGAAAGAAGGGTCGGTGAGTGTTTTGACGACCTGCTCTGTCACCGGATCCGCACCCCTACACTTCGAAGTTCATCATCTTGCGCATCACCAGGATGCCGATCGACATCCACACACCCGAGCAGCCGAGGATCAGGTTGCCGACGTTGGTGGTGAACAGCGGCATGATGTAATTCGGGCTCGACAGATAGACGAGGAAGGCGACGACGAAGGGCAAGGCGCCGATGATGACGGCCGATGCCTTGGCTTCCATCGACAGCGCCTGGACCTTGGCCTTCATCTTCTTGCGGTCGCGCAGGACGCGCGAAAGGTTGCCCAGCGCCTCGGACAGGTTGCCGCCGGCCTGCGACTGAATCTGGATGACGATGCCGAAGAAGCCGGCTTCGCTGCACGGCATCGTCTCGGGCATGCGCATGGCGGCGTCGGGCACCGACATGCCCATCTGCTGGGAATCGACGATGCGGCGGAACTCGGACCGGACCGGTTCGGGCGATTCGTTCGCGATCAGGCGGATCGCATCGTTGAGCGGCAGGCCGGACTTGACCGCGCGCACGATGATGTCGAGCGCGTTCGGAAATTCTTCCAGGAAAGCCTTGGTGCGACGTGTGCGGCGAAACGACACGAACCAGCGCGGCAGGCCGAGGCCGCCCACCAGCAGGGCCCCGGGCAGCGCCCATAGAGGCGCGCCGAGGAAAAAGAGAACGGCCGTCAGGATGATCCCGCAGACAGCGGAATAGATATAGAAACGCTCGATCGGAACCTGCATGCCGGCTTGGCGGATCTGAACCTTCAGCGGCGGTTTCTTGACGTTGCGATCATTGGCCTTCTGCTTCTCGTCGAGCTGCTTCAGCGTGTCCTGAACATTTTTTCGCCGCTTGACCGCCTCCGCGGCGCGGTCGCGCGTCGCTTTCACCACCGACCGGTCCGTCTCGGCTGTCTTGATGGTCTGAAGCCGCTTGCCAGCCTGCTTCTCGTTGTCGATGCGCGTGAACAGGAAAGCATAGGCCACAGCGCCGGCGCTGAAGCCGGCAAGCACGATGAAAGCCAGTACGGTGGTGTCAATTCCGAACATCGACCGGGGTCCCTAGGGCATTTCGCCGTTCCAAGGAAACGGCGAACCGTCCTGTCTCTTTGCCTTGACGCAATTGCGGACGGAAAGTTACGGCGAAGTCGCCGAACCCGACCGCACCACACTTTTCCTGGAATTGCTTCCAACCTCCAGATGCATCAGTCAGCGCGTTTCTCCATCGCCTCGAGCGCATTGGCGAGGCGCTGCTCCTCGCCATAGTAGCGGGCGCGGTCCCAGAAATGCGGGCGGCCGATGCCTGTCGACACATGCTCGCCGACCAGCCGGCCGCCGGCGTCTTCACCCTTGATGTTGTAGAGCACAAGATCCTGGGTGATGATGACATCGCCTTCCATGCCGACCACCTCGGTGATGTGGGTGATGCGGCGTGAGCCATCGCGCAGGCGAGCCGCCTGGATGATCACGTCGATCGAGCCGACGACGATCTCACGCACCGTCCGCTGCGGCAGGGAATAGCCGCCCATGGCAATCATCGATTCGATACGATTGAGGCATTCGCGCGGGCTGTTCGAGTGGATCGTCCCCATCGAGCCGTCGTGACCGGTATTCATCGCCTGCAGCAGGTCGAACACCTCCGGTCCGCGCACTTCGCCGACGATGATCCGCTCCGGCCGCATGCGCAGGCAGTTCTTGACCAGGTCGCGCATGGTCACCTCGCCTTCGCCCTCCAGATTGGGCGGCCGGGTTTCGAGACGGACCACATGCGGCTGCTGCAGCTGTAGTTCCGCCGAATCCTCGCAGGTGATGACGCGCTCCTCGCGGTCGATATAGTTGGTCAGACAGTTGAGCAGCGTCGTCTTGCCGGAGCCCGTGCCGCCCGAGATGACGACGTTGCAGCGGACGCGGCCTATGATCTTGAGGATTTCCGCGCCTTGCGGCGAGATGGCGCCGAACTTGACCAGCTGGTCCAGCGTCAGCTTGTCCTTCTTGAACT
This sequence comes from Mesorhizobium sp. CA16, assembly GCF_020165175.1. Classification (NCBI taxonomy): domain Bacteria; kingdom Pseudomonadati; phylum Pseudomonadota; class Alphaproteobacteria; order Hyphomicrobiales; family Phyllobacteriaceae; genus Mesorhizobium; species Mesorhizobium sp. CA16. The sequence goes on along the minus strand of NZ_JAIUHP010000024.1, from coordinate 40,998 downwards.
TGCGGATGGTGAGCGCGGTGCCGTCGATCGACAGCGGCGGCGCGATGACGTTGACGCGCGAGCCGTCGGGCAGGCGCGCGTCGCAGATCGGGCTCGATTCGTCGACGCGGCGGCCGACCTGGCTGACGATGCGCTGGCAGATGTTGAGCAGCTGCTGGTTGTCGCGGAAACGGACGCCGGTCTGTTCGACCTTGCCATTGACTTCGATGTAGACGTTCTTGGAGCCGTTGACCATGATGTCGGCTATGTCGTCGCGGGCAAGCAACGGCTCCAGCGGTCCATAGCCCAGAACGTCGTTGCAGATGTCCTCGAGCAGCTCTTCCTGCTCGGAAATCGACATCGCGAAGTTCTTGATCGCGATGATGTCGTTTACGATGTCGCGGATTTCTTCGCGCGCGCTTTCGGGATCGAGCTTGGCGAGCTGCGACAGGTCGATCGTGTCGATGAGTGCCGAAAACACCTGGCTTTTGGTGTCGTAATAGGTCTCGGAGCGCTCGCGCGGGACCCTTCTTGGCGGCTCCGGCGCCATAGGCGGCGCCTCGACGGGCCGGCGCGCCGGCGGCGTGGCCGGCGTGCCGGACGCCGGCGCGACCGGTCGTTCGGCCGTCATCGTCCCGGTTGGAGCGGCGGCGGGAGCGGATGCCGGCGGACGGAATTCGGGCGTTGCCCGGCCGCCGTCGTCTTTGCCTCTTTTACCAAACATGATCGACTACCCGATGCCGCTCAATCAGCGTCACTTCTTGTTGCGCGAGAGCTTGCCGAGGATCGAGCCCAGGCCTGCTTTCTTCCTTGTCTTGATTTCGCTGCGTCCGGTCAGCACATGCGCTATTTCATTGATGGTGGTCACGACCGGGCTCTTGGCGTCCATCTCGGAGAGCATGCGGCCGTTGTTGGCGGCATTGCCGAACAGCAGCGGTTCGAAGTTGATCACCGCCATCGGCGTGATGCCGAGCGGTTCGGCGAAATCGGACGCCGCGATCTCGGGCCGTTTCGGCACGCCCGCCTGGTTGATGATCAGCTTCGGCGGCGGATCGTTCGGACGCAGCCGCTTCAGCATGTCCACCATGTTCTTGGTGTTGCGAAGATTTGCGAGCTCTGGCGTGGCCGTGATGACGATCTCGTCCGCCTTGATCAGCGTGCTCTTGGTCCACCCGCTCCAGACGTGCGGGACATCGAGGACCAGCAGAGGCGCGCTGCGCTGCGCTGTCTCTATGATCTGCGCGAAGGCCTCGGACTCGAAATCGTAGACGCGCTCAAGCGTGGAGGGAGCTGCGAGCAACGACAGATGCTCGGCGCATTGCGCAAGCAGACGGTCGAGATAGACCTCGTCGACCCGCTCTGGTGAAAACACCGCCTCGGCGATGCCTTGCGCCGGATCCTGATCGAAATTGATGTTGGCGGTGCCGAAGGCGAGATCGAGATCGGCGATGACGACCTCGGACTTGAACAGGGAAGACATCGCCCAAGCGACATTGTGAGCGATGGTCGAGGAGCCGACGCCGCCCTTGGCGCCGATGAACGCGATCGAGCGGCCGATCGGCTCCGAATCCGGATCGACGAAGATCGACGACACGACACTGACGATGTCTGTCATCGAGACCGGCGCGATGACATATTCGGAAATGCCCGAACGGATCAGCTCGCGGTAGAGCCCGACATCGTTGTAGTGGCCGATAACCACCACCTTGGAGGACGGATCACAATATTCCGAGAGGTGGCCGAGCTGTTCGAGCAGCTGCTGCGGTTCGCTGCGCGATTCCAGCAGGATCAGGTTCGGTGTCGGCGCGGACTGGTAGAACTCGATCGCGGTCGGGATGCCGCCCATATGAACCTTGAGATGGGCCTTGGCCATCCGGCGATCCTCGCCGGCGCGCTCGACGGGGTTCGCGACCCCCTCGGTCTCGCAGAAGGCCTGGATTGAAATGCGCGGCACGGGGCGCAGCGCCTGCATGGCGGCGATGTCCTGCTGCGAAAGGTCGCCGGTTTCCGCGGGCGTGTCGTAGGCAAGATTGCTCATCGTCATGCTCTTTCCGTGACTGCTTTCTTCGTCGTCCGGCGCAGCTCAGTAAGTTACTTCCGAATTGGCGAGGAACTCGTCCGAGATGCCCCTGCTCCGATAGATATCGATCACCGCGCCGCGATTTTCGGCGTCGATGTCGGACTGTTTGCGCGGCCCGATCAGATCGTTGGGATTGGCGATTTGAGCCGCGAGGTTGTTCTGATAGGAGCAGCCGAAGTCGGCGTAGTGTTTGTTCTGCGACGTCTCCAGGATGTCCTCGGGCCAACGCCCGCATTTGTCGGTCTGGGCCCTCACCGCGACGAAGGCGACGCGCACCGGCGCTGACGCCTCCGGCACCGCCGACTGATAGGATGTCATGACGATACGGTTGCGCTTGACGCCTGCTGCCATGGCGAGCCTGGCAAAATCGCGACCGGCGGCACGGGCGGCAAGCTCATTGGCGGACCCGGCCGGCATCGCGATCGTCAGCGCCGGCGCGGCGCTCTTGTCGTAGCGATCGAGAAAACCGAGCAGCGTATCGCGCTGCGCAGCGGTCATGCCGCGATCACCGGCGCCGACCGGCAGGTCGATCTTCTGGTTCTTCTCGGCAATGACGATCGGATGGGTCGTGCGGTAGTCGTCCGGGATCGACCCGACGGTTACGCTGTCGCGGTTGGCGCAACCTGCGAGCGACGCGGCAAGCATGACCGCCAATGCCGGGACCACCTGCCGACCGATCCTTGCGATACCGGATGCTGTCCGGACCGTCATGACCTTCGATGCTGACTTGGACATATCCGCATTCCCACTCATTTGTAGATGAAGCCCACGACACCGTGGTAGCGGCCGGCCGGCCTGTCGGTCTGCATGGTGCCGTAGACGCGGTTGACGCGGCCGAGAAACATGCCGGCGCCGTCGCTTGCCGCATTGAAGTTGTCGTCCGGCTTGGCCAGATCGTTGCGCGCCACCGGCCGCGTCAGATAGGGTGTGATGATGATGATGAGCTCGCTCTCGTTGCGCACAAAATCGCGGCTGCGGAACAGCGTGCCGAGGACGGGGATCTTGCCCAAGCCAGGGAACTGGCTGATAGCCTGGCGAACATCGTCGCGGACAAGACCTGCGATCATCATCGAGCCGCCCGAAGGGAGCTCGACGGTGGTGTCGGCGAGACGCTTGCGAATAGAGAGAATGTTCGCGGCGGGAACGTTCTTTGAGCCGGTCGAAAATGCGGCGGAGCCTTCGGTCGTCGGCTCGGAAACCGCCGTCCGGACCTTCAGGCTGATGCGACCGGCGGACAGGACGACCGGTTGAAATTCCAGTCCGATGCCGTAATCGACCTTGTCGAGCTGGTACGTCAGCTTCGCAGGAATGCCTTTGGTGATGTCAGGATCGGTAATGGCCTGGCTGGAGACAATATTGTACTCGCCACCAACCTTGAATGTGGCTTTCTCGCCTGAAACTGCCGTCAAAGTCGGCTCGGCTAGCGTCTTCATCACCCCCGACTGTTCCATGGCGTTGACATAGGCCTGCAGCGAGGACGAGCCGATATTAAATCCCGAATTGCTGAGGGGCTTGCCGAGCCCCATCGGGTTGTCGCCTGTCGACATCCAGCTGATGCCGTTGCTCTCGCCGCTGCCAAACATGTTGACGCCGAGCTGCTTCATCACCGAGCGGCTGACTTCGGCGACGGTCACCTTGAGCGTCACCTGGTCGTCGCCGATGATCTGCAAGAGGTTGACGATCTTGGAGGTCCGGCGCTCCTGGTCGGGATTGTTGATGTCGACGCCGCCATTGACCGAGCCGCCGGCGGCGGTCTGCGAATATTGGCCCGTCGTCGCTTCACCGCCGGACACGAAGATGGTGGCCAGGTCGACGGCACGCTTGGAATCGAGCGGCGTGTCGACCGTGCCCGTCAGCACGACGTTGTCATTGAGAAGCTCGACCTTGATCTGCGAGGACGGGATGAAGCGCTTGAGATAGTCTTCCAGCCCTGCGACGTCGCGCTCGACGGCCAGATCAAGGCTGACGATCTGCTCGCCATTGGGGCCGAAGACGAAGATGTTGGTCTCGCCGACCGTCTTGCCGAACAGGTAGATGCGCCGCGCGGTGCGCGTCACGGCATCTGCAACCGCCGGATTGGCGACGAGGATATCATAGGCGTCGCTCGGCAAGTCAATGACAACGGATTTGTTGAGGCCGAGCTTGACGCGCTGCGTGGCAACGGAAGCCGACACGCCGGCTCCCGCGGCTTTGGCTTCGACCAGCCCCGGGGCGCCGGTGCCGAGCACGAAAAAAGCGATCGCCGCGGCGGCCAGGAAGGGCAGCAGTTTACCGTTCAGCCTCATTTCCTTGCTCCCACCTCGGAAACCTCGCCGGACTTGATCAGCCGCACTGTTCCGCGTCGACCGTTGCCGTTGACCAGATAGTCGGCTTCGTCCGTCGTCTTTTCATGGATGTCGGTGATCGGGCGCAGCGCCAGCGTCAGGCGGTCGGCCATCTGCTGCGCCACTGTGATGATTTCCGCCTGCTGCGGCGTCAGCTCCAGCGTCGCGGTCTGGCCGACCCTGGTCTTCTTGCCTTCCTCGTCTTCCTGGATGGTCTGGTCGATGGCCAGCACGCGGATGTTCTTGAGAATCGTCTCGGTGTTGAAGCCGCTGCCGCCGTTGCCGGTATCGGCGCGGCGGGTCATGATGACGTCGACGAAGTCGTTGGGCAGGATGAACCCGCCGGCGGACGTGTCGGCCGATATCGCGGTGGCGACGGCGCGCATGCCGGAAGGCAGGATCGACGACATGAAGCTCTGCCCCTCGCCGACCAGCTTGGAGCGCCGCAACGGCTCGCCGGCATACATGGCTACGCGGGCGACCGAGCCCTTGAGCTTTTCGATCGCGTCAGGCTCGGCGGCGTGCGTGATGAAATTGGCGTTGACGCCATCGGCCGGCCATTCTTCCCAGCTGATGTTGTTGCCGAGCTGGCTGCCCATCGACACGTCACCGGAAAGCACCAGCACATCCTGCAAAGCGATCGCCGGCTGCTTGGGCGCATCGACAATGACCTGAGGCGGCGGCGCTACGACCATGTTCTTCGCCACGTAGCCCGCGCCACCCGCCGCGACCGCAGCCACGCCCAGAATAATCAATCGGGATGCTGGCATTCGTCCGAAACCCTTCGCCTCGTGGCAAACCACCTCGCCAGGCCGGACTTTGCAGCTGCAATCGTCAAAACAAGGTTAATGTAATGCTTACGATCGTGATTAATTTAAGGTTTACTCAAATTGGATTGAACGGTGCGCTGTTAACAGAAAAAGCGGCCGGCGCCGCCTTCCGATCCGATAAAAGGCGGCCGCCTGGGATCGCCCACGCCGAGATCGCGGGGCCTATGTCGTGAGCCTCTCCAGCGCCCAGACCATCAGCGGCGAATCCGGGAAAGTGATCAGTCCGCCGGCGCCAAGCGCGATGCCATATGGGATGCCAACATTCTCGTCCGCGAAATGGCGCAGAAATCGGCTGTGACCGGTGTACGTGACGAGCGGCGATTTCCGGTAGGCAAGGATAGCGAGGGTAAGCAGGCCGCCGATGAAAGCCGACGTCACCAGATAGCCGACCAGGTTGATGTTGAGGCCCATCCACAGAGCGGTCGCGGCCAGAAGCTTGGCGTCGCCGCCGCCCATGCCGCCGAGCGCAAAAAGGCCGAAGGTCGTGGCAAGCACAAGGGCGCCGGCGGCGAAATGCCAGCCATAGGTTGCCCAGTCCATACCGGCGAGCGGCGCAACAAGCGCGAATGTCGCCACCAACAGCACGGGAACGCGGTTGGCGATCGTCATCGACAGCGCGTCCGAGATCGCAGCAAACAGCATGCAGAAAGGAAAAACGACGAAGATCACGGCTTCAAGCATGGATGCGGCCTGCCTGTGGCATGTTTCAGCGTCATCCTAGGCGCGCTGGATTAACGATCGATGAGGCCGGACGATCAAATCGGCCGACTGCATAAAAAAGGGCCGCCAGCCGGCGGCCCTTTTTCTTTCTGTCGAAAAAAGCGCGATACGCAGCCTTATTACGGAGCAGTGGCGCCGTTGAGGGTGGCGGCGATGTTGGCGAACTTGGCGTTCAGCGCGCCGCCGAGCTGGGTAGCACCAACCATGATGGCAAGCGCGATGAGAGCGGCGATCAGACCGTATTCGATGGCGGTCGCGCCGGATTCGTCCTTCACGAAACGTGCGATGAGATTAGACATTCGAGAGCTCCTACTCCACGTGTTACAGCACTACCGTCAACTTCTCTTCCGGGTTGATCGGATGGCGCAAATCTAGGGAGAAGCCGTTTCGATCGGCTTAATAAACAGCCTTACCGATTCCTTTCCGGTGGCGAACGCACTGCGTGGTTAACCGTGGCCTAAACATCGCCAGAGGTCCGAGTTCCCGAGAAACCGGCGCTTGTGCAATATTCCTAAAACAGTAAGCGCCATGGACGCATGGCGCATCGTGCAGGCGATCCTTAATCATGGCGGGCCCGGTTTAACCGTTACTTCACCAATCTCGTTCATGTTCCGTTGAAGAATCTGCCTGCCGGGAGCGCTTCAATGACCTTGTCGAGATCGCTGTTTCCAGTCGCCGCGCTGCTGGCAACTGCTGCCTTGGTCATGCCGGCCAGCGCCGGCGCGGGTATAGAAGTCACCATGAACCAGGCCAAGATCGTCAAATTGTCACGCGGGGCCGATACGGTCGTCATCGGCAATCCGGCAATCGCCGACGCCTCCGTGCAGGACGCCTCGACCATCGTTCTCACCGGCAAGGGCTTCGGTGTCACCAATCTGGTCGTGCTCGATTCGGAAGGCAGCCCGATCATCGACGAACAGGTGACCGTCGTGCGACAAGCCGCCTCCTCGGTGCGCATCTACCGACGCGCCGAAGTCCAGACCATGTCCTGCACGCCCTATTGCGAGAGCGCATTCAAGAGCGAGGCCGAGAAAACTTCCGAAGCCGAAATGAGCGCCGGGCACTGAGCCCTGAGAGGGCGAACCTACGGGCATTAAAGACGGCTTAAAGCTTGCCCGACGAATTTAACGATCATCAAAACCGGAACTCAATGGGTTATCGCTAACCCTGCCGCCGGTACCGCAAAGGGGATCGGCAGGAACGCAATATGAGCAAGGATGCCACACCCGGCAACGGCATGGACAACAGGGCGCGCGCCAGATCGCGCCCCGGCTTCTTCAGCGACAGGCGCGGCAGCACGGCGATGGAATTCGCGATGCTGGCCATCCCGTTCGCGCTTCTCGTCTTCGCCATCCTCGAGAGCTGCATTTCTTTCGCCGGCCAGGAGGTGATGGCCAACGTCACCGACGACGTGGCCCGCCAGCTGCGGACTGGGCAGTTGCAGAAGTCGAACGTCACCGAAGCCTCCATCAAGCAGCTGATCTGCAGCAGGCTTGAGATCATGGTGGCCAAGGACTGCCCGGGATTGCTGGTCGATCTGCGCGAATATCCGAGTTTCGCCGACGCCGCCACGGCAGGCTTCAAGATCGTGGATGGAGATATCGTGCTTACACAGGGGACGAACTCGACGACCCCAACCGTCTCGCCCGGATTGGCAGAGTCCATCAACATGCTGCGGGTGTTCTACAAATGGCCGGTGATGACCGATTTCCTAGCCCAGTCGATGGCAAATCTGAAGGACAAGAAAACGCTGCATTTCGCATCGGTGACCTGGCAGAACGAACCGTTCGACGACAATTGAGACTGCTCGACGGCTAAGCCGCGGCGTGGAGGACGATATGCATAGTGCGGGGGCACTCCGGGGCATTTCGGCGAAGGTGAAGCGGTTTTGCCGCGATCGCCGCGGCATCGCGGCGATCGAGTTCGCGTTCATCGTGCCGGTGCTCCTGATCATGTATTTCATCACGATGGAGGCCTCGCAGGCCATCGAGACCGGCAAGAAGGTCAGCCGCATCGGCAGCATGGTTGCGGACCTCGTCACGCAGCAGCAGGCCGTCGTGAAGGCTAACCTCGATGCAATGATGAAGATCGGCATATCGACCCTTCGGCCCTACAATCGCTCAAGTCCAACGATCATCATCACCGGCATACAGATATCCGACGAGGCGTCGCCGACAGTGAAGGTGGCGTGGTCGCGCAAGCTGGTGGGCAACACCTACAGCGTCGATGCCAGTCCCGGCGACACCACGACCGTCCCTTCGACGCTGAAAATCCGCAACACTTTCCTGGTCCGCGTGGAAAGCGACCTCGGCTATGTGCCCGTCATCGCCTGGAGCGAGAACAACAACCAGCAGAAGGCGCTTGGACTGTTGTCGACCTTCAGCCACATAAATATGAGCGAGACTTATTATCTCCGGCCTCGCCGGAGCCCAACGATCCCCTGCAGCGACTGCTGACGGTCAGTCCCGGCCGTCGGACGCCTGCCGCACAATGGCCGTGGCCATAGCGTAGTCCTTGGACGCCGCCGGCACAAAGCCACCGGTATGCGCGGCCTCCAGCAGATCGTATATGTCGGGCGTCTGGGACTTGAGATTGGTCAGGAAGACCGTCAGCCGGCGCTTTGCCTCGGGATCGATATCGTTGCGGACGGCGTGCGGCCCGTAGCGCAAGAGGCCCGAGGTCCACAACACCCGAAGCGACGCCTCTGGGACGCCGGCAGCCTCCAGCCGCGCGACGGTGCCCCCGGAACGGGTGGATCGGCCGTCGGCATCGGCCGGTTCCCAGCCGAACAGGGCGTCCGCTTCGCCGCCGGCGAGCATCGTCTCGGCCGCAGTGGCTGAAGCGGCGCGCGCCAGGAAGGGCGAACCTCGGGTGATGTTGACGCCTTCGGCCGGCAGCGCCGCCAGCGGCAGCAGCGCGCCGCCGACATTTTCGGCCGGCGCTATCGCGATCCGGTGCGAAGCCATGGCGGCAAGGTCCGCAAGCCGGCCGTCGCGCGTCACCAGGATGGAATGGATGCCGACGGCGCCGTCGGTATCGACCGGCGCCACCAGCGGCTCGACGCAGCCGCAGCGCTCCGAGGCCGTGGCATAGGCGAGAGCGGAATAGATCGCATATTGCACGCGCCCGCTCGCTTGCGCCTCGATCAGCGCCGCGTAATCGCGCGCAACGACGAACTCGACCGTCATGCCGAGCGCATTGGCATAGGCGTCGGTCAGGCGCGCGAGCCCCGGGATGGTGTTGCCGCCGCCTGGTTCGGCAACGATGCCGATGCGGAACGTGCCGATGTCGCCACGCCAGTCGGCGTGTGCCGGCGAGGAGGCGGCACCTAAGGCCGCGAGAGCGGCCGCGCACATCTTCACGGCTTGCCTTGTCGCGGTTTTGCCGCGCCTTCCATACCTGCCACGCTCCCGCCCCGCATCCGCGCCTCGCCGCAACTATGGCGCCAAGCCGTTGCAGTTTGGTTTCCGATTTGCCAACGCCGCCGGGGAACCTTATGTCTGGCGATCAAGGCTGACAACAAAGATACCCATGGCGCGCGCGTTCCTGTTCGTTCTCGATTCTTTCGGCATCGGCGGCGCGGCCGACGCCGAACGCTATGGCGATGCCGGCGCCGACACGTTCAGGCATATTTTTCAGGCTTGCGCCGATGGTCGTGCAGATCGGCAACATTTGCGCAAAGGGCCGCTCGCCGTGCCCAACATGATGTCGCTCGGACTTGGCCGGGCGGCGCAAACCGCGACGGGACTGAAAACCGGTATCGACGCGCCGCCGGTCGCCTCGGCCTTTCATGGAGCCGCACAGGAAGTGTCGAGCGGCAAGGACACGCCCTCCGGCCACTGGGAGATTGCCGGCCTGCCGGTGCGTTTCGACTGGGGCTATTTCCCCGATACGGTGCCCGCCTTTCCGGCCGACCTGACCGACGCCATCATCCGCGAGTGCAAGCTGCCGGGTATCCTCGGCAACTGCCATGCACCCGGAACCGAGATCATCGAGCGGCTCGGCGAAGAGCATATCCGCACCGGCAAGCCGATCTGCTACACGTCGGTCGATTCCGTGCTGCAGATCGCCGCGCATGAGACGCATTTCGGCCTGGAGCGGCTTTATGAGCTTTGCCTCACGGTGCGTCGGCTGGTCGAGCCGCTCAAGATCGGTCGGGTGATCGCTCGGCCATTCGTGGGCGAGACGCCGGCCACGTTCCAGCGCACCCACAATCGCCGCGATTATGCGGTGCCGCCGCCGGAGCCGACCCTGCTCGACCGGCTGACCGGGCGCGGCAGCAGGGTCATCGCCGTCGGCAAGATCGGCGATATCTTCGCTCATCGCGGCATTTCGGAAGTGCGCAAGGCCGGCGGCAACATGGCAATGTTCGACAAGGCGCTCGGCGCGATGGACGATGCCGGCGACGGCGACCTGGTTTTCGCCAATTTTGTCGATTTCGATACCGAGTTCGGTCACCGGCGCGACGTCGCCGGCTATGCCGGAGCGCTCGAAGCGTTCGACCGCCGACTGCCGGAGGCGCTGTCGCGGATAAGGCCTGGCGACCTGCTCATCCTCACGGCCGATCATGGCAACGATCCGACCTGGCGCGGCACCGACCATACGCGCGAACGCATTCCGGTGATCGGTATCGGGCCGGGACTGACGGGCGGCGACATCGGGCTCAGGCCGACCTTCGCCGATATCGGCGAGACCGTCGCGGACCACCTCGGCCTGGCTGCCGGTCGCCACGGAACATCGTTCCTTGCGATGATCGGCGGCCATGCCTGAGCTGCCCGAAGTCGAGACCGTCCGGCGCGGTCTGCAGCCGGTCCTGGAAGGGGCGCGGCTCGTCGAGGTCAAGGCGCGCAGGGCCGACCTTCGCTTTCCTCTCCCCGAACGCTTTTCGGAACGGCTTGCCGGCAAGACCGTGACGGCGCTTGGCCGGCGCGCCAAATACCTGACGATGCATATCGAAAACGGTCCGGTTCTCATCTGCCATCTCGGCATGTCGGGGTCGTTCCGGATCGAAGCCGCGGAAAGCAGCGACGTCCCCGGTGCCTTCCACCACGACCGCTCGAAAAGCGCGGCGCACGACCATGTCGTGTTCGACGTCGTCTCTCCGAGTGACGAGCGCTCCCGCGTCATCTTCAACGATCCGCGCCGCTTCGGCTTCATGCTGTTTGCCGAAGGAGCGCCGGACACGCATCCGATGCTGGCGGGGCTCGGCATCGAGCCAACTGGCAACGCGCTCGACGGTCCCCTGCTCGCCTCGCTGTTGAAGGGTCGCAGATCGCCGCTCAAGGCAGCGCTGCTCGACCAGCGGCTGATCGCCGGGCTCGGCAATATATACGTGGCTGAGGCCTTGTGGCGCGCCGGCCTCTCGCCGCTGCGCGAAGCCGGCACCATCGCCGGGTCGGCCAAGAAGGCGAAAGAGCAAAGCGCGCGCCTTGCCGAAGCGATCCGCTCGGTCATCGCCGATGCGATCGCCGCCGGCGGCTCCTCGCTGCGCGACTATGTCCAGGCCGACGGATCGCTCGGCTATTTCCAGCATTCCTTCGCAGTCTACGATCGCGAGGGGGAACCATGCCCGAAGCCGGGCTGCCGCGGCCACATCGAGCGCATCGTGCAAAGCGGCCGCTCGACCTTCTATTGCCGGACCTGTCAGCGGTAAGCTAGGAACGTATCGATCGTCCCACTGCCGCGGAAGGAAGCGAACCATGGCCTATGAAACCGTTATCGTGGAAGCACGCGGCAAGGTCGGGCTGATCACGCTGAACCGGCCCAAGGCGCTCAATGCGCTGAATTCGCAGGTCCTTGCGGAGGTCGTGGCGGCCGCGCGCGCGTTCAATGCCGATCCCGAGATCGGCGCGATGGTGCTTACAGGGTCGGAGAAGGCATTTGCCGCCGGCGCCGACATCAAGGAAATGCAGGCGATGTCCTTCGCCGACGCCTACACGCAGGACTTCTTCGTCGGCTGGGAGGAATTCACGCGCACGCGCAAGCCCATCATCGCGGCGGTCGCCGGCTATGCGCTCGGCGGCGGCTGCGAATTGGCCATGATGTGCGACTTCATCATCGCCGGCGACAACGCCAAGTTCGGCCAGCCCGAAATCACGCTCGGCGTCATGCCGGGCATGGGCGGATCGCAGCGGCTGACCCGCTTCGTCGGCAAGTCGAAGGCGATGGACATGTGCCTGACCGGGCGGATGATGGATGCTGCCGAAGCCGAGCGCAGCGGACTGGTCTCGCGGGTGGTGCCGGTCGCCGAGCTCGCCGAGGAGGCGCTGAAGGCGGCGGCCAAGATCGCCGAGTTCTCGCTGCCGTCGGTGATGATGACCAAGGAGGCGGTCAACCGCGCCTACGAGACGACGCTCGCCGAAGGGCTGCGCTTCGAGCGCCGCCTGTTCCATTCGCTGTTCGCGCTCGACGATCAAAAGGAAGGCATGGCCGCGTTTGTGGAGAAGCGGAAGCCGAATTTCACCAACCGCTAGAGCATGATGCCGAATGACTGAAGGCGGGTCACGACGTGAAGCGCTTTCAGTCTCCAAAAAGACCGCCGAGTGGCGTTGACGCGCCGGAAAAGCTGAACTATAAGCCGCACCAACCGAGGCGGCCTGTGGCTGCCCGTTTGTTTTTTGCGCCCTGCGGCACCCGCTGGCGCCCACCAGATCGGAAGAGAGGCATCATGGCCAATACGTCTTCGGCCAAAAAGGCAACGCGCAAGATCGCCCGCCGCGCGGCGATCAACAAGAACCGTCGCTCGCGTGTCCGCACCTATGTGCGCCAGGTCGAAGAGGCGCTGGCCGCCGGCGACAAGGCCGCGGCGGTGGCAGCCTTCAAGGCGGCGGAGCCGGAATTGATGCGCGCCGCCACCAAGGGCGTCGTTCACAAGAACACGGCTTCCCGCAAGGTTTCGCGGCTGGCCCAGCGGGTCAAGACGCTGTCGGCCTGACCGACTTAATCCTTACTCCATCGATGTTGAACCCGGTCGCATAGACCGGGTTTTTTTCGTTTGCCGGCAAGTACTTAAAAAAATTGCTCGTGAGCAACGCTCGCGACGTGATTCCAACGCCAGTAATGTTTTGCCGGCATATTCAACGCCGCTGACAGCGGAACGCCCTCCCCGCGGCAACTGCCTAAATTTGCCTGGCAAAAAATCCGCAGTTTTTTCAGAGACTTACAGCCGGTCGTCCACAGCTTGTTCAGCTCAAGGTCGAGCGGCGGGGGAGAAGTAGCTGTCAAGACAATTATTTCAGAATATTTCGTTTCGGGCGGCCTTTTTCATATTCGCCGGAAAAGGGTTTGAATCACAATGGCTTTGTCAAAACGTGCCGGCGCAGCTCCCGATTTTGAGCCCCGTCCGGTAACCAGATTCGTTAAAAAACCGTTAGATGTGGCCTTGCCCTATCCACAGCGATTTCGGTAATGTCCATCCATCGAAGGGACGGGCTCTAGCCCCTGACCCAGCCTGAATCGGCCAGCACAAAATGGCGGAATTCATGACGTGGAGCAATTCCGCGTACGGCTTGGTTTGTCTCTTCGGTGCGGGTAGGGGACTGGCGTAATTGTACATGGCAGTCGATGTCTCGCCGGCGTTTTTCGCCGGAGGGTGAGGTATTGACTTGTCTTTGTCGGTGGCCGGCGTGCGGAGCCGGCAGCTGGTCCCTTGCGCGAGTTGCGACGATCATTGCCGGCGGCGGCAATGGCATCGCGGCTGAATGAGGGTCGCCGGACCAAGGATGCAGGAGGCGCATCCCCGGCGGAAAAAGGGTACGAGAAGACAAAGGGACTTTGATCATGCAGAGCGGCATTGAAAGGGAGATAGCGGGCGAGCTCCCATTTCCAGCAACTTTTGTCGGAGGGGGCGACGTGGCGGTATCCAGCGACGCGGAACAGAAGTTCGAACGGGTCAAGGCCCAGTTGAAGGCGCGTCTTGGAGCCGAGGTCTATTCGAGCTGGTTCGGTCGCATGAAGGTCGCCGAGGCTTCCCGCGGCGTCGTTCGCATTTCCGTGCCTACAGCCTTCCTGCGGTCCTGGATCAATGGCCACTATCTCGAGCTTATCGCCGAGCTGTGGCGGCATGAGGATGCGGACGTCCTCAAGATCGAGATCGTCGTGCGCACCGCGACGCGCCAGGGGCGCAATCCTGTCGAGCCCGAGATCGCGCCGGCGCGCAAGATGACCAAGCAGACGCATACCGCGCTTGCCAACGGCACCGCGAGCGCCGGACGTGTGGAGCAACGGGCGCCGGCGCCCCGCCAGGGCGTGTCAGCGGAACCGGAGTTTCGCCACAATGTGCTGGGGTCGCCGCTTGACCCGCGTTACACGTTCTCCTCCTTCATCGAAGGGCCGTCGAACAGGGTGGCCTTCGCAGCGGCCAGGGCGGTGGCGGAATCGCAGTCCAGCGCGGTACGTTTCAACCCGCTTTTCCTGCACGCGACCGTCGGGCTCGGCAAGACGCACCTCCTGCAAGCGATCGCCGCGGAATCGCTGCGGCAAAACCCGAAGTCGCGCGTCGTCTACCTGACGGCGGAATATTTCATGTGGCGCTTCGCCACCGCGATCCGCGACAACAACGCGCTGACGCTGAAGGAGCAGCTGCGCGATATCGATCTCTTGATCATCGACGACATGCAGTTCTTGCAGGGCAAGTCGATCCAGCACGAATTCTGCCATCTCATCAACATGCTGCTCGACAGCGCCAAGCAGGTGGTGGTCGCGGCCGACCGGCCGCCCTCGGAACTGGAATCGCTGGAGCCGCGCGTGCGTTCGCGCCTCAATGGCGGCGTGGCGCTGGAGATGTCGGCGCCGGATTTCGCCATGCGGCTCGGCATGCTGAAACTGCGCCGCGCCAGCACCAAGACCGATGACACCTCGCTCGACATCTCGGACGAGATCCTGGAGCATGTCGCGCGCACGGTGACCGGCAGCGGGCGCGAGCTCGAAGGCGCCTTCAACCAGCTTCTGTTCCGCCAGTCCTTCGAGCCGCAGATCACTATCGACCGCATCGACGAGATCCTCGGCCACATCTACCGCTCCGGCGAGCCGAAGCGGGTGCGCATCGAGGACATCCAGCGCATCGTGGCGCGCCACTACAACGTGTCGAAGACCGAGCTTCTGTCCAATCGGCGCACGCGCACGATCGTCAAGCCGCGGCAAGTTGCGATGTATCTGTCGAAAGTGATGACACCGCGCTCATTGCCGGAGATCGGGAGGCGGTTCGGCGGCCGCGACCACACGACCGTGCTGCATGCCGTGCGCAAGATCGAGGACCTTTCGGGCGGGGACAACACGCTGGCGCAGGAACTGGAACTGCTCAGAAGGCTGATCAACGACCAGGCCTGAAGGGGCGCAGAAATAACCGGCGGCACGCTTCGCCGGCTTTATCCCCAGAAAGCCCGCGCCGCCGGCCGGAACCGGTGCCGCGGGCTTGCGTTTGCAGGCTTTTTACTGTCAGCTTACACAGATTCTGAAAGCCTTTCAGAGCTTTCACGGGATGCCGCCTGCCGGTGACCTGTTCATTCTTGAAGCGAGCCTGTTTCGTCATGCGTGTTATCCTGGAACGGTCAAATCTCTTGAAGTCCCTCAACCACGTCCACCGCGTGGTCGAGCGGCGCAACACCATACCGATCCTGTCCAATGTGCTGCTTAGCGCCGAGGGCGCCAGCCTCGAGATGAAGGCGACCGACCTCGACCTCGAGGTGACGGAGGCGACGCCCGCCAAAGTCGAGCGCGGCGGCGCGACGACGGTGCCGGCGCATCTGCTCTACGACATCGTGCGCAAGCTTTCCGACGGCGCGGAGGTGATGCTGAAGACGGACGAGGACGGCAATGCGATGACCGTCACCTCCGGCCGTTCGAGCTTCCGCCTGCAGTGCCTGCCGCAATCCGACTTCCCGGAGCTTTCGGCCGGCTCGTTCTCGCATATCTTCCGGCTGGAATCGGCGGCGCTCAAAGGGCTGATCGACAAGACGCAATTCGCCATCTCCACCGAAGAGACGCGCTATTATCTCAACGGCATCTTCCTGCACACGCATGAGGTCGGCGGCAAATTGAAGCTGCGCTCGGTGGCGACCGACGGGCATCGCCTGGCGCGGGCCGAGATCGACGCGCCGGCAGGCTCCGAAGGCATGCCCGGCATCATCATTCCGCGCAAGACGGTGAGCGAACTGCAGAAGCTGGTCGACGATCCCGACGTGGCGGTGACCACGGAGCTGTCGGACACCAAGATCCGCTTCACCATCGGCAGCGTCGTTTTGACCTCGAAGCTGATCGACGGCACCTTCCCCGACTATCAGCGTGTCATCCCGACCGGCAACGACAAGAAGCTGATCATCGACCGCCAGAGCTTCGCCGCGGCAGTAGATCGCGTTTCGACCATTTCCTCCGAACGCGGCCGGGCGGTGAAGCTTTCGATCAATGACGGCCAGGTGACGCTCGCGGTCAACAATCCGGATTCGGGCAGCGCCACCGAGGAGCTGGCGGCCGACTATTCTTCGGACCCGATCGAGATCGGCTTCAACGCCAAATATCTGCTCGACGTCGCGGCCCAGCTCACCGGCACGGAGGCGAAATTCATGCTGGCCGATGCCGGCTCGCCGACGCTGATCCACGACATGGCCGACGAGACCGCGCTCTACGTGCTGATGCCGATGCGGGTCTAGGCTCAGTCACCTTGACGCAATTCCGGACGGAAAACCGCTGTGCACTTTTCCCGGAATTGCGCCTTTGTCTTTCGCAATTCCGGACGGAAAACCGCTGTGCACTTTTCCTGGAATTGCTCTGACGGACCTGATGTGTCGCCGTGAACTCGGATGCGAAACAGCTTCGGCAGCAGAGCTATGTAAGTAAGCTTATACTTACGAATTTTCGCAATTACGCGACGCTGTCGCTCGAGCTCGCGCCCGGCGCGGTGGTGCTGTCAGGCGACAATGGCGCCGGCAAGACCAATCTCTTGGAAGCGATCTCGTTCCTGACGCCCGGCCGCGGCCTGCGCCGCGCCCCCTATGCGGATGTCGCGCGCGAAGGCGGCGATGGCGGCTTCGCCTTGCATGCGCGCATTGAGGGGCCGGGAGGCCAGGTCGAGATCGGCACCGGAATTTCCGGCGGAGACGCCGCCGGCGAAGGCGGCAGGAAGGTGCGGATCAACGGCGCGCCGGCGCGATCGGCCGAGGATATGCTGGAATGGCTGCGGGTCGTGTGGCTGACGCCGGCGATGGACGGGCTGTTTCCAGGGCCGGCGGCCGACCGCCGCCGCTTCCTCGACCGGCTGGTGCTGGCGATTGACCCTGGCCATGGCCAGCGCGCGCTTGACTATGAGAAAGCCATGCGCGGCCGTAACCGATTGCTTACCGAAGGCTCGCGGGACGGCGCCTGGTTCGACGCGATCGAGACGCAGATGGCCGAGACCGGGGTGGCGATCGCCGCGGCGCGGGCCGAGCTGGTAAGGCTGCTTGCCGCCATGATCGACAGATTGCCGGGCAGCGGACCGTTTCCGCAGGCTGACATCAGCCTTGCCGGCGACCTGGAGAGCGAGGTTGCCGTCGCGCCGGCCGTCGATGTCGAGGAGCGCTTCCGCCGCGCGCTTGCCAATGGCCGCGAGCGCGATCGCGCCGCCGGCCGCACGCTGGACGGCCCGCATCGTTCCGATCTCGTGGTGCGGCACCGGCCGAAGTCGATGCCGGCCGAGCTTTGTTCGACCGGCGAGCAGAAGGCGCTGCTGGTCGGCATCGTGCTGTCGCATGCCAGGCTGACCGGCGAGATGTCGGGCCTGACGCCGATCCTTCTGCTGGACGAGATCGCCGCGCATCTGGACGCAGGCCGGCGCGCGGCGCTGTTCTCCATCCTGGAAGAGCTGAACTGCCAGGCCTTCATGACCGGCACCGATGCCGCCTTGTTCTCCAGCCTTGCCGGCCGGGCGCAGTTCCTGACCGTCGATCACGGCAGCGTCGAGCCGACCGGCTGACCTTTTGAAGTGAGTTCTGCACCTGCGTATACGCGACAAGGCCGCGCCTTGCGCTTACTGACAAGGCCTCGCCACGGCGATATGGTCCAGCCATGACCGATGCCGCCCTCACCGACGAAGAGCTCGAACGCTATGCCCGCCACATCGTGCTGCCGGAGATCGGCGGGCCGGGCCAGCAGAAGCTGAAACGGGCGCGGGTGCTGGTGATCGGCGCCGGCGGGCTCGGCGCGCCGGTGCTCGAATATCTTGCCGCCGCCGGCGTCGGCACGCTCGGCATCGTCGATGACGACACCGTCTCCTTGTCCAACCTGCAACGGCAGGTGATCCATGGCAGCGACAGGGTCGGCATAGCCAAGACCGACAGCGCACGGGAAGCGATCATGCGCATCAACCCCAACGTCACAGTGGAATCGCATCGCCTGAGGTTGACGGAGGAGAATGCCCCTGCCCTCGTCGCCGGCTACGATATCGTCGTCGACGGCTCCGATAATTTCGAAACGCGCTACGCGGTCGCCGATGCCTGCGCGGGCGAGAAGAAACCCCTCGTCACGGCGGCCGTCGGGCGCTTCGACGGCTCGGTGACGGTGCTGAAGCCGTTCGAGGCTGGCGCCGACGGCAAGCGCAATCCCAGTTACCGCGACCTGTTTCCGGAAGCCCCGCCCGACGGGCTGGTGCCGTCCTGTGCCGTCGCCGGCATCGTCGGCGCGCTGACGGGCGTCATCGGCACGCTGGAGGCGATGGAGGCGATCAAGCTGATCGCCGGCATAGGCGAGCCGCTGATCGGCCGGCTGCTGCTCTATGACGGGCTCACGGCCCGCTTCGACACCATCCGCTACAAGGCCGTCTGAGCGCATGGACCAGAACGTCGGCATCTCCATAACCGGCCTTCCAGCGGATTTCGATCGGTGGGACGACCTGCTCGCGCTGATCCGGCGCGCCTTCGCCTATATGGACGGGGTGATCGATCCGCCGTCATCGGCGCATCTTTTAACCTCCGAGGCGCTTGCCGCGAAGGCGAAGCGGGAGACGGGGTTTCTGGCCGTCGAGAACGGCCGCATCGTCGGCTGCGTCTTCGCTCTGGAACGGTCGCGGGATTTCTACGTTGGCAAGCTCGCGGTCGAGCCAAGGCTGCAGGGCCAAGGGGTCGGAACCCGGCTGATGCGGGCGGTCGAGGATCTCGCCCGCAAGCGCGGCATGGACGCCATCGAGCTTCAGACCCGTATCGAACTGACCGCAAACCATGCAGCCTTCACCCAGCTCGGCTTCCGCGAGACCGAGCGCACGGCGCATGCGGGCTATGACAGGCCGACCTCCATCACCATGCGCAAGGTGCTGTCTTGAGCCTGGTCCTCAGCCCGGAAGAACGGGCGATCGCCGCTGGCCGGGACGGCGCGGGCATGGCGATGCGCATCGTTGCCGAAAGCGCCCGGCTGCTCGGCGCGCCTCGGCTCATCCCGATCGCCTCCACCCATATCGACGGCGCGCTTTACCACGGCGATTCCGGCACGTTATTTGCCGAGCGGCTGGTCGAAGGTGGTGCGAAGGTCGCGGTGCGCTCGACGCTCAATGTCGGGGCGCTCGACCTGATGGGTTGCTCGCGCATCCGCCTCGAGGAGCCGCAGCGCGGCATGGCACGGCGGATGATGGAGGCCTATCGCAAGCTGGGCTGCGAGCAGAGCTGGACCTGCGCCCCCTACCAGGCCGGACACAGGCCCGCGCTCGGCAGCGACGTCGCCTGGGGGGAGTCCAACGCGGTCGTCTTCTGCAATTCGGTACTGGGCGCGCGCACCAACCGCTATGGCGATTTCCTGGACATTGCCTGCGCCATCACTGCCAGAGCGCCTGACTACGGCCTGCATCGGACGGAGAACCGCCGAGCGCGGCTCATTTTCGATGTCTCGGGCCTGTCGCCGTCCTTCCTTGCCTCGGAGATCGCCTGGCCGGTGCTGGGCAGCCTCTATGGCCGCGAGGTGGGCAACGCCATCGCCATCGTTACCGGCGTGACAGATAATCCCGGCGAAGACGCGCTGAAAGCCTTCGGCGCGGCGGCCGCATCGTCCGGCGCGGTCGGCCTGTTCCACATTGCCGGCGTGACGCCCGAGGCTCCAGACGCCGAAGCCATTCTGGCCGGGCCAGAGCCGGACGCGGTGATCCGCGTGACGCCCGCCATGGTGGCGACGGCCCGTGCCGGCCTGTCGACCGCGGCCGCGACCAAGACCATCGATGCGGTGGCGATCGGCAGCCCGCATCTGTCGCACGCGGAGTTCGACTACCTGGAGCGGCTGATCGCCGGACGGCGGCTCGCGGTGCCGATCTACGCCTGCACCGGCCGCCATGCGCTTGCCCTGCTGGAGCAGAACGGCCGGCGGAAGCGGCTTGAAGCCAGCGGCGTCATTGTCGTCGCCGACACCTGCGTGATGGTGACGCCGATCATGCCGGACCTTGCCGGCGGCGTTTTGATGACCAATTCGGGCAAGTTCGCGCATTACGCGCCGGGCAACACCGGCTATGCGGTGCTCTACGCCTCGCTCGGCGACTGCGTCGAAAGCGCGGTCCTCGGCAAGCCGGTCTTCACGGATATCGCGGCATGAGCGCGAGGGCCGAAATCCTGGTGCCGGGCAAGGCGGGCGAAGGCGACGCGCTGGTGCTGACGGCGCCGATCAGCTTCTGGGGCGGCGTCGACCTCAGGACCGGGCGTATCGCCGACGTTCGCCACCCGCAGCATGGCGAAGTCATCGCCGGCCGGGTTCTGTTCCTGCCGGGCACGATCGGCTCGTCATCCGGTTCGGCGGTGCTGATGGAGCTCGTCCACAACGGCCGCGCACCGGCCGCCCTGGTGCTGCACGAGCCGGACGCCATCCTGCTGCTCGGCCTGATCGTAGCCCGGGAAATGGGCTGGGAAACGCCGATGGCGGTGAGGCTCGAACGCGGCGCGTTCGACAGCTACCGCGGAGCCGCCGTCACGGTCGCTTCGGACGGCGCAGTAACCGCCGCCGTCTAAAGCTTTTTCAGGTCCTGAGCGGCAGGACACGATCCGGCGGACGGTGGCCGTCGAAGAAGGCGCGGATGTTGATGATCACCTTCTCGCCCATGTCGATGCGGCCCTCGAGCGTGGCCGAGCCCATATGCGGCAACAGCACCACCTTGCCCTTGGCGGCGAGCTTCAACAGCTTGCTGTTCAGCGCCGGCTCATGTTCGTAGACGTCGAGGCCGGCGCCGGCGATCTTGCCGTCATGGATGAGCTTGATCAGCGATTCCTCGTCGATGATATCGCCGCGCGCGGTGTTGACGAGGTAGGCCGAAGGCTGCATCAGCGCGAGCCGACGGCCGGACAAAAGGTGGAACGTCGCCGGCGTCGAGGGGCAGTTGACCGAGATGATGTCCATGCGGGCCAGCATCTGGTCGAGGCTTTCCCAGTAGGTCGCCTCCAGTTCTTCCTCGACCGCCGGCAGCACGCGGTGCCGGTTGTGATAGTGAATCGATAGGCCGAAGGCCTTGGCCCGCCTGGCGACCGCCGTGCCGATGCGGCCCATGCCGACGATGCCGAGACGTTTGCCCCAGATGCGCCGGCCGAGCATCCAGGTCGGCGACCAGCCGGCCCATTTCTTCTCGCCCGTCAGCACATTGGCGCCTTCGGCGAGCCTGCGCGGCACGGCGAGCATCAGCGCCATGGTCATGTCGGCGGTGTCTTCGGTGAGCACGTTCGGCGTGTTGGTGACGGTGATGCCTTTCTTGGCGGCCGCCGCGACGTCGATCTTGTCGACGCCGTTGCCGAAATTCGCGATCAGCTTGAGGTTCTCGCCGGCCTGGGCGATCAGCGCGGCATCGATATGGTCGGTGATGGTGGGGACCAGCACATCGGCTTCCTTGACGGCTGCGACCAGCTCCGGCTGCGTCATCGGCCGGTCCTCGACATTCAGCCTTGCGTCGAACAGCTCGCGCATGCGCGTTTCGACCGGATCGGGCAGCTTGCGCGTGATGACGACGAGGGGCCGTTTTTTGCCTGCCATTTTATCCCCGAAGCTTCTTCGATCAGGATGACGTTTCGTCGAATCGTCATCCTCTTTGTAGGAGCATGATCTTTTCCGAAAACCGGTTCCCACTTTTCGGGATCATGCTCTCGAAACCGATCTCGTTGAGACCTCTTTAACCAAGACCGGCGAAACTTGCAGCCAGTCGCGGCATCAGTCCACTCCTGTAACAAGCGGTGCCGCCGAAGACAAAGAAAAAGGGGCGCTCATCCGCACGGACCGGCGCCGAAAGGAACGAAAGTGTCTGGTTTCGCGTCGCTTCGCCTGGCCTTCAGTGCAGCCATTCTTGGCGCCCTGCTTTGCGCGCCGCAGGCATTCGCGCAAAGCGCGGCCGCGCCGGCGCAAACCATAACGCTTGGCCCGAGCGGGCTGCCGCTGCCGCGTTTCGTCAGCCTCAAGCCGGCCCGGGTCAACTCGCGCGTCGGCCCCGGCGCCAATTATTCCGTCAACTGGATGTATCTGAAGGCCGGCCTGCCGATGGAAGTCATCCAGGAATTCGACACATGGCGCCGCGTGCGCGATGCCGACGGCTCGGAAGGCTGGATCAACCAGTCGCTGCTCTCCGGCCGCCGCACCGCGATCGTTGCGCCCTGGCAGCGTGGCAAGGGCGGGCGAATCAACCTGCTCGACGAGCCCGACAAGGATGCAGGTGTCGTCGCCATCA
This sequence comes from Mesorhizobium sp. CA16, assembly GCF_020165175.1. Classification (NCBI taxonomy): domain Bacteria; kingdom Pseudomonadati; phylum Pseudomonadota; class Alphaproteobacteria; order Hyphomicrobiales; family Phyllobacteriaceae; genus Mesorhizobium; species Mesorhizobium sp. CA16. Next base: position 18,423 of record NZ_JAIUHP010000024.1, on the reverse strand, counting down.
TCGAGCCGGGCGTGATCGGCTCGATCAAGAAATGCGACGGTCAATGGTGCGAGATGACCTTCGACGGCCACACCGGCTGGATGGCGCAGTCGCAGGTGTGGGGCGCCTATCCCGGCGAGAAGGTCAAGAACTAGGCTGTGTCGATATTCAGGTGAGGCCGGTCTGCGAATGCCGGCTTTCTGCGCTTCCGGTGCTCACGTACTTTAAGTACGCTCCGCTCCGGTTCTCGAAAACCGCCATTCTCGACTTGGCCTGACCTGAATCTCAACACAGCCTAACTGGACACACCGTCCTGCTGGCGGCCGATGCGGCCGAGATGCGTATCCTGAAAACCGGTGGGCAGCTTGAGGCCGTAGCCGAGGGCACGGTCGATGGCGATGTGCGCGATCCATATCAGCGCCACGGCGGTCGTGATCGGGCCGGCGAGCAACGCGCCCGCAAGCAGAAGCACGAGCGGGGCAATCAGGATATGCAAGGCGTTGTAGGTGACGGCGCCGGCGCTTGGCCCGGCGAGATAGCCCAGCATCGACAGGTCCGGCGCAAGGATGAGCAGCGCAAACAGCCACCAGGAAAAGCCGGAGATTGCATAGCAAATGATAGCCAACGCGGCGACGGTGATCCATTCAAACCGGACAATCAAATCGACGGGCCGCGTCACCACGGATCAGTTGCCGCGCTTCGGGCGAAGCCTCACGACGATGTCGACATTGGCGATCTCCATGCCTTCCGGAGGCGCCGGCAGGTTGGAGACGGTCACCGGTCCGCTTTCGATATCGAAAATCCGGTTCTCGCCCTCGACGTAGAAGTGATGGTGGTCGGAGGTGTTGGTGTCGAAATAGGTTTTCGAACCTTCGACCGCCAGGATGCGCAGCAGTCCGGCCTGGGTGAACTGGTGGAGCGCGTTATAGACCGTCGCCAGCGAAACCGGCACGCCGGCGGCGATCGCCTCTTCGTGCAGTTCCTCGGCCGAAAGGTGGCGGTCGCCCTTGGCGAAAAGCAGGTCGGCCAGCGCAATGCGCTGGCGCGTCGGCCTCAGGCCGGCTTCGCGAACCCGCTTGTCCACAGCGACATTTTCCTTCCTGTAGCCCGAATCCATCTCTTCGCGTCGAAGCTTTGCTGCCCAGCCCACCAACAGGTCCAGAATGGCAAAAAGACGTCAAAAGCCAAAACCGGACATCAGCCGACATATATTCTGTAGTCCGAATGCGATCAATAGCGCGCATTGACCCGGGCAGGCGCACGGGTTAAGCGCAAACGCCGGTTTCCGGCCGCAAACAGAGTGTGTTAGGAAACCAACGAGAAGGGCGCCCTGCCGCCCGCGAAGAACACGGGGACAGAAATTTGATGGCGGATCAAAAGTCCAGCTACGATTACGAGGAACTGCTTGCCTGCGCCCGCGGCGAGCTGTTCGGTCCGGGCAATGCCCAGCTGCCCTACCCGCCGATGCTGATGTTCGACCGCATCACCGAGATCAGCGAGACCGGCGGCGCTTTCGACAAGGGCTTCATCCGCGCCGAGTTCGACATCAAGCCGGACCTGTGGTTCTTCGCCTGCCACTTCATCGGCAACCCGATCATGCCCGGCTGCCTCGGCCTCGACGCCATGTGGCAGTTGACCGGCTTCTATCTCGGCTGGCTGGGCGAACCGGGCAAAGGCATGGCGCTTTCGACCGGCGAGGTGAAGTTCAAGGGCATGGTGACGCCGTCGGTGAAGAAGGTCGAATACGGCATCGACTTCAAGCGCGTGATGCGCGGCCGCCTGGTCCTCGGCATCGCCGATGGGTGGCTCAAGGCGGATGGCGAACCCATATATGCGGCTACGGATCTGAAGGTCGGCCTGTCCAAGCAGCCGGCCGCCTGACCGTTTTCCGCCACGGCGCCCGCGTAGCCAACGGATGCCACGTCAGTTTGTTTGCGTATGATCAAGGGCGAAGCCGGCTAGGTCTTTCGCCCGAATACGCGGGAAGGAGTTGCGAATGAGACGGGTCGTAGTGACAGGGCTCGGCATTGTGTCGTCGATCGGCAACAATGCCAATGAGGTGCAGAGCTCGCTTTACGATGCCAAATCAGGCATCAGCTTTTCCAATTCCTTCGCCGAACACGGCTTCCGCTGCCAGGTCTGGGGCGCGCCGACGCTCGATCCCACCCCGATGATCGACCGCCGCGCCATGCGCTTCCTGAGCCAAGGCGCTGCCTGGAACCACGTCGCCATGGACCAGGCGATCGCCGATGCCGGCTTAAGCGAAGGCGATATCACCAATGAGCGGACCGGCATCGTGATGGGTTCCGGCGGGCCCTCGACCCGCACCATCGTCGAAGCGGCCGAAACCACGATCAAGAACAACAGCCCCAAGCGTATCGGCCCGTTCGCCGTGCCGAAAGCCATGTCGTCGACGGCGTCGGCCACCTTGGCCACATGGTTCAAGATCCACGGCGTCAATTATTCGATCTCGTCGGCCTGCTCGACCTCCGCGCATTGCATAGGCAATGCCTATGAGCTCATCCAGTGGGGCAAGCAGGACGTGATGTTTGCCGGCGGCCACGAGGATCTCGACTGGACCATGTCTGACCTGTTCGACGCTATGGGCGCCATGTCGTCGAAGTTCAACGACAATGCGTCGGCCGCTTCGCGCGCCTATGACGTCAACCGCGACGGTTTCGTCATCGCCGGCGGCGCCGGCGTGCTGGTGCTGGAGGAACTGGAGCACGCCAAAGCGCGCGGCGCCAAAATCTACGCCGAGGTCGTCGGCTACGGCGCGACTTCCGACGGCTACGACATGGTCGCACCTTCGGGGGAAGGCGCGATCCGCTGCATGCGTCAGGCACTTGCCACGGTGTCTTCGCCGGTTGACTACATCAACACCCACGGCACCTCGACGCCGGTCGGCGATTCCAAGGAAATGGGCGCCATCCGCGAGGTGTTCGGCGACAAGATGCCTTACATCACCTCGACCAAATCGCTCACCGGCCATTCGCTGGGCGCGGCCGGCGTGCAGGAATCGATCTATTCGATCCTGATGATGCAGGGCGGTTTCATCGGCGAGAGCGCCCATATCGAGGAGCTCGATCCGGAATTCGAGGGCATGCCGATCGTGCGCAAGCGTATCGACGACGCCAGGATCGACACCGTCCTGTCCAACTCCTTCGGTTTCGGCGGCACCAACGCAACGCTGATTTTCCAGCGCTATTCCGCATAAGACCAGCGTTTTTCATAAGGATTGCCAGGCATGGAAGGGTTGATGAAGGGCAAGCGCGGGCTTGTCATGGGCGTTGCCAACGACCATTCGATTGCCTGGGGCATCGCCAAGAAGCTGTCGGAACACGGGGCCGAGCTCGCTTTCACCTATCAGGGCGACGCCTTCGGGCGGCGGGTCAAGCCGCTGGCCGAGAAAGTGGGAGCCTCGCTGATCGTGCCTTGCGATGTTGAGGACAGCGCCTCGGTCAGCGCGACCTTCGAGACCCTCGACAAGGCCTGGGGCGGGCTGGATTTCGTGGTGCACGCCATCGGCTTTTCCGACAAGAACGAGCTGAAGGGCCTTTATGCCGACACCAGCCGCGACAACTTCGTGCGCACCATGGTGATCTCCTGCTATTCCTTCACCGAGATCGCCCGCAACGCCGCCGCGTTGATGGGCAATGGCGGCTCGATGATCACGCTCACCTATGCCGGCTCGGTCAGGGTGATGCCGAACTACAACGTCATGGGCGTCGCCAAAGCCGGGCTGGAAGCCAGCGTGCGCTACCTGGCCAACGACTACGGCCCGCGCGGCATCAGGGTGAACGGCATCTCGGCCGGGCCGGTGCGGACGCTGGCCGGCTCCGGCGTGTCCGATGCCCGCCACATGTTCTCCTACCAGCAGCGCAACTCGCCTTTGCGGCGCACCGTGACCATCGACGAAGTCGGCGGCTCGGCGCTTTACCTGCTTTCCGATCTGTCGTCGGGCGTCACCGGTGAAATCCACTATGTCGATTCCGGCTATCATATCGTTTCGATGCCGGCACTGGAGGAATTGAAGCAGAACGACGGCACGCGGGAATAGTTCGCGGCGGCGACAGTTGCGCTCCAGTAAAATTGGATGCATCGGCGGAAACTCATTTTAAGGAGATATCCGCTATAAGGCCCCGCAATCTGGGGACAATGCATGCCTGCAGTCAGCAATCCCAAACGGACTCCGCTGTTCCGGCTGATCACCATCGCCAGCTCGGGCATGGGCAGTTTCATCCTTGGACTGTGGGGGCTGAGGTTCGGCTTCGGCGACGGCATGGCCGGCATGCCGGCCGAAACGATGGCGGGCGTCATTGCCGCTCTCTGCGCCCTTGCCGCCGGCGGAGCAGCACTCTCGTTCTTTGCCGGGGTCGACGAATCGGCGGCCTATGTCTTCAAGGAAACCCATTTCGACAAGCTGACCGGCCTTTTGTCGCGGCAGGCCATGGTCGGCAAGATAGCCGAGGCCGCCTCTGGGACGATCCGAACCGGCGAGCCGGTATTCTTGATCGACATCGATATCGACCGCTTCAAGCACATTAACGACGCCATCGGCTACAGCCAGGGCGACGAACTGATCTGCGCCTTCACCAGCAGGCTGACGGAGAATATGCCGGAGGATGCGGTGATCGGCCGTATCGGCGCCGGCGAATTTGCGGTGCTTTTGCCGGACCGCCAGATCAGGGGCTCGATCGAGCGGCTGATCGAGAAGCTCATCAACGAGATGATGGAGCCCTATCAGCTGCAGACGCATCTGCAGTCGGTCAGCCTGTCGGTCGGCATCGTGGCGATGCCAAAGGACGGCGTCGACCCGGTCCTGGTCCTGCGCCGCTCGAACCTGGCGCTGCAGAACGCGCGCGCCAGCGGCATCGGCAACTGGTCTGTCTTCAACGCCGACATGGGCCGCGTTGCGGACTATCGGCAATGGATCGAGTCGGAGCTGAAGACCGCTTTCGACCGAGGCGATTTCAGTCTTCACTACCAGCCGCAGCTCGACCTGCCGAGCCGCCGCATCGTCGGTTATGAGGCGCTGATCCGCTGGAAGCACCCGGAGCGCGGCATGATCCCGCCGATGGAATTCATTCCGATCGCCGAGGAAACCGGCATGATCAATCCGATCGGCGAGTGGGTGCTGCGCAAGGCCTGCAGCGACGCCCGGTACCTGCCGGAGGAATGCTTCGTCGCCGTCAACATCTCGCCTGTCCAGTTCATGACCAGGGATTTCGTCGGCATCGTGCGGGAGGTGATGGAATCGACCGGCATCAAGCCCTCGCGGCTGGAACTCGAGGTCACCGAGACGGCGATGATGCAGGACCGCGACCGCGCCGCAGCCATCCTGGAACAGCTTGCCGAGATGGGTATCTCTGTGGCCGTCGACGATTTCGGCACGGGCTATTCCAATTTGAGCTACCTGATCGATTTCTCCTTCGGCAAGCTGAAGATCGACCGTTCCTTCGTCAGCCGCATCGACACCGATTCCAGCTCCGGCGCGATCGTGTCGACCATTGTCGGCCTGTCACGGGCGCTGGGCGTGGGCATCATCGCCGAAGGCGTAGAGACCGAGAACCAGGCCACCCTGCTCCGAGCGGCCGGCTGCGAGGTTGTGCAGGGCTATCTGTTCGGCCGGCCGGCGCCGCTCAAGGTCGAGCTTGGCGAAGCGCGGTCCGCCTTCGGCACGCACGAGCCGGCCCGCATCGTCAGCCTGCAATAGAACAAGTATTCTTCCCGCCGCAATTGTGGATCCAAGGTACGGCGAAGGCGCCGAATCCACCCCGCTGCACGCTTTTCCTTGATTGCTTCAGCGGCGCGCCGAAAACACCTTGAACATGCCGTCGCGGGCGATCTCGGCATGGCTGGCGAAGGCCGCCGAGAGCGCCTGTTCGTAAGGAAGCTGGCGGTTGGCGACCATGAACAGGCGGCCGCCCGGTTTCAACGCCTTCGACGCGGCGCGGATCATGCCGGAACCGATCTCCGGCTCGGACGCGCGGCCGCGGTGAAAGGGTGGGTTCATGACGATCGCGTCGTAGCGCCGTTCGACCGCCTCGGTGAGCAGATCGGTCCAGAAGAAACGCGGCTCGACGGCGCCGCCGTGGACGTTCAACCTGGCTGCTTCCAGGGCCTCAAAATCCGCTTCGTAGAGATCGAGTGCGGTGAGGCCTTGCGGGCGCTGCAGGACTTCCACCGCCAGATAACCCCAGCCGGCGCAGAAATCAGCGACGTTGCCTTTGAGATCGTCAGGCAGGTTCGCGGCCAGCAGTTTCGAACCGGCATCGATCCGATCGAAGGAGAACATGCCAGGCCTGGTCTTGAAACCGCCTTCGATGATCAAATCGGGGTTGCCGGCGCGCAGCATCGCGGCCGTCTCCGCGCCGGCACGCTTGAACCAGAAGGCAACGCCGTGATGCTTCGGCAAATGGCCTTCGAGCGGCACCAGGGCGTTGATCCGTTTGCGCAGGCTGTCGATGCCGTCCTCCTTGCCGCCGGCAACGACAACCAGCCCGCCCGGCTGGACGCGCTCTATCGCCTCGGCGACACGCTGCTCGTTCTGGCCGCGATGGCGGCCCGCAAGCATCAACGCCAGGTCGAAGCCGGTATCCTCAGCGCGCGGCGTGACCGCGTAGCCGGACGCCTGCAGCGTTCGAAAATGTGGCCGAAAGCCTTGCACGAGATGCAGCGCCGCCTCGAAGCCGGCGGGCAAGCGGAAGCCGGACTCGGCGCCGAGAAACAGGACGCGGGCATCCTTTCGCGGCAGAGGCAGCGCCTCGGCCTCGAACGGGTAGAACAGCGTCTTCAGCGGCTCCGCGGCCATTCACCTGCTCCGTAGGACCTCTGGCCGACGCAATTCCGGACGGAAACGGTTGCCGCTTTCCTGGAACTGCCCTGAAACAAAACGGGCGCGACCTCGCGGCGCGCCCGTCTAAATTATCCGGTCAAACCGATCAGGCGGCGTCTTCCTCGCCGTCCGACTTCTTCTTGTCCTGGACGATTTCCTTGCCGGTCGCCTGGTCGACGACCTTCATCGACAGGCGGACCTTGCCGCGCTCGTCGAAGCCCATCAACTTGACCCAAACCTTGTCGCCTTCCTTGACGACGTCCGAGGTCTTGGCGACACGCTCATTGGCGAGCTGCGAGATATGGACGAGACCGTCGCGCGGGCCGAAGAAATTGACGAACGCGCCGAAGTCGGCCGTCTTGACGACGGTGCCTTCATAGATCTCGCCGACTTCCGGCTCGGCGACGATGGTGTGGATCCACTTCTTCGCCGCCTCGATCTCCTTGGCGTTCGCCGAAGCGATCTTGACCGTGCCGTCGTCCTCGATGTTGATCTTGGCGCCGGTCTTCTCGACGATCTCGCGGATCACCTTGCCGCCGGAACCGATGACGTCGCGGATCTTGTCGGTCGGGATATGCATGACCTCGATGCGCGGCGCGAATTCGCCGAGCTCGGCGCGGGCGCCGGACAGCGCATGCGCCATCTCGCCGAGGATATGCAGGCGGCCGTCCTTGGCCTGGGCAAGGGCGATGCCCATGATCTCCTCGGTGATGCCATCGATCTTGATGTCCATCTGCAGCGAGGTGACGCCGTTGGCGGTGCCGGCGACCTTGAAGTCCATGTCGCCGAGGTGGTCCTCGTCACCGAGGATGTCGGAGAGCACTGCGAAGCGCTCGCCTTCCTTGATCAGGCCCATGGCGATGCCGGCGACCGGCTTTGCCAGCGGCACGCCGGCATCCATCAGCGCCAGCGAGGTGCCGCAGACGGTCGCCATCGAGGACGAGCCGTTGGACTCGGTGATCTCCGAAACGACGCGCAGCGTGTAGGGGAACTGGTCCGCGCTCGGCAGCATCGGCCGGATGGCGCGCCAGGCGAGCTTGCCGTGGCCGATCTCGCGGCGGCCCGGCGAACCCATGCGGCCCGTCTCGCCGACGGAATAGGGCGGGAAGTTGTAGTGAAGGAGGAACTTCTCCTTGTACATGCCGGTCAGCGAATCGACATACTGCTCGTCCTCGCCGGTGCCGAGCGTGGCAACGACCAGAGCCTGGGTTTCGCCGCGTGTGAACAGCGCCGAACCATGGGTGCGCGCCAGGACGCCGACTTCGGAGACGATCTTGCGGACCGTCTTCAGGTCGCGGCCGTCAATGCGCGAGCCGGTGTCGAGGATGTTCCAGCGCACGACCTTGGCCTGGAGTTCCTTGAACACCGAGCCGATCTGCTCGGAGGTGTATTTGGCCTCTTCGCCTTCGGCCGGCGCAAACGCGGCCTTGACCTTCGACTTGACGGCGTCGACGGCGGCATAGCGCTTCTGCTTGTCGGTGATCTTGTAGGCCTCGCGAAGCTCGTCGCCGACGATCTTCAGCATCTCGGCTTCAAGCGCTGAGTAATCCGGCGCGGTGAAGTCGCGCGGCTCCTTGGCGGCGACCTCGGCCAGCTTGATGATCGCGTCGATCACAGGCTGGAAGCTCTTGTGGCCGAACACGACGGCACCGAGCATCAGTTCCTCGGAGAGTTCCTTGGCCTCGGATTCGACCATAAGCACGGCGTCGCCGGTGCCGGCGACGACGAGGTCGAGCTTGGATTCCTGCATTTCGTCGATGTGCGGATTGAGCACATACTCGCCGTTGATGTAGCCGACGCGGGCGCCGCCGATCGGGCCCATGAACGGCACGCCGGAAAGCGTGAGCGCAGCGGAGGTGGCCACGATCGACAGGATATCGGGATCGTTCTCGAGATCATGCTGAACGACGGTGACGACGATCTGGGTGTCGTTCTTGTAGCCGTCGGCGAAAAGCGGGCGGATCGGGCGGTCGATCAGGCGGGAAACCAGCGTTTCCTTTTCGCTCGGGCGGCCCTCACGCTTGAAGTAGCCGCCCGGGATCTTGCCGGCGGCGTAGGTCTTTTCCTGGTAGTTGACGGTAAGCGGGAAGAAATCGAGGCCGGGCTTCGGCTCCTTCATCGAAACGACGGTGGCGAGAACGACGGTCTCGCCATAGGTGGCGAGCACCGCGCCGTCAGCCTGGCGCGCGATCTTGCCGGTTTCCAGGATGAGCGGACGGCCGCCCCATTCGATTTCCACTTTGTGTTGATTGAACATGTCTTGTCCTTCATATGCGGAAAGGGCCGCGCCGTCCTAACGGTCACGGGTTCTCCCTTTCCTGGCTTCCTTCGGGCAGCCACGGGCAAGACAACGGGAGGCTCGTAGGTCCGGCTCATAAGCCGAGCGAGCATCCTGCAATCCTGCCCCATGACCGTCCATGGGGCGGTTCCGAATGGCCCTCTGCGCGTCCGGAACCGTGTTTGGCCGACCGATCGGCCGGCTTGTGCGCATGACGCCGGAAACCGCTGTTTCCGCAATGCGCCCTGCGCGAATGCGAATTTCTAGAGCGCGTCGCGCTCCGGCATTATCGCACCGGATCGACCGATGCGCCAACGCGCGACCGGCGGGCCCTCCGAGGAAGACCCGCCGGTCAATTCGTCAGCGACGCAGACCGAGCTTGTCGATCAGCGTCTGATAGCGCCCGTCATCCTTGCGCTTGAGGTAGTCAAGCAGGCTGCGGCGCTGGGAGACCAGAGCAAGCAGGCCACGGCGGGAATGGTTATCCTTCTTGTGGTCCTTGAAGTGCTCGGTCAGGTTCTTGATGCGCTCGGAAAGAATGGCAACCTGGACTTCCGGGGATCCGGTGTCGCCCTTGGCGGTTGCGAATTCGGTCATCAATTCCTTCTTGCGGTCGGCAGTAATCGACATCGTGCTTTTCCTTATCTGTTGGAGGAAACGGGACGCCCACAGCCGGGATGTCGTCCAGCAGGGGCCAGTGCAAGCGACGCGTCAGGGCGCGAAGCTGCGGCGCATATAGTCCAATTCCGGAATAAACACCAGCCCAAATGTCAAGCCGGCTTGTCGCAGGTCTTGCCACGAAAACAAAGGGTTCAGCGGCTATAGCCACTTCTTCCATTTGAAGAAGAAGATCAGTCCGGCGGCGACAAGCGCCATGAACAGAATTGCCACCGGATAACCGTAATAGGCTTTCAGCTCCGGCATGTTCCAGGGCGAGCTTTGCGGATCGAAATTCATCCCCCAGACGCCGACCAGGAAGGTCAGCGGCATGAAGATCACCGAGACGATCGTCAAATAGGAAATGACGTCGTTGGTGCGGGCCTGGGTCAGCGAGACATGCATCTCGATCAGGCCGGTGAGCATGTCGCGCTGGTTCTCGACCAGCTCGATCAGACGCAGCGAATGGTCGAGCGTGTCGTTGAAGAAGATCTTGGTCTCCGCCTTTACGAAGGCCACGTCGTTGCGGATCAGCGTCGCCAGCGTGTCGCGCATCGGCCACAGCACGCCTTTGAGCACGTTGGCGTCACGCCGCAATTCATGCAGCTGCCGCATCTGGTGCTTGTGCGGCTTATTCAGCATCTCGTCCTCGATGCCGTCGACCAATTCGCTCGCCGCCTCGATCGGTGGGAAATAGCTGTCGACAATGGCATCGATCAGCGCATAGGCAAGATAGTCGGCCCCGCGCGAGCGCAGGCGGTTGGGCATCGCGGCCGCAATGCGCTTGCGCACCGGATCGAACGGATCGCCTTCGCGCTCCTGGAACGTGACGACGAAATTGCCGCCGAAGAACAACGCGATCTGCTCGTAGCGATGCGAGGTGACATCGTCGATCATGCGCATGACGACGAAGGCATGATCCTCGAAGAAATCCACCTTGGGCCGCTGTCCGGTGTTGACGACGTCCTCCAGCGCCAGCGGATGCAGGCTGAAGATGCGGCCGATCTCCTCGATCAGCGGGATATTGGCAAGCCCGGTGCAATCCAGCCAGACGACAGGCCATTTCTCGCAATGCGCGTTGAGATCGTCGATCGAGGCATTGTCGATTGTTTTGTATTTCTCGGGCGAGATCAGCGTCAGCCGGAGCTCGCTGCGCCGCGCCGCCGGATCGGCGATAAGCGTGCCTGGCGACGCCCCGACCGGCGGCCGGCGGGTTTTCAGCGGTTCCCGCTTCTTGCCTGCATCGGCCTTGGCCATGAGATATCCTCGGGACTCAGCATTCGGCCTAGATTAGAGCAATTCCAGCAAAGTGCGCAGCGGTTTCCCGTCCGGAATTGCGTAAATACAAATACTTAGACCGGATTACCCGACAAAGACCCGCTTGGGCTTGAACATGCCCTGCTCGATGGCGCCGATGGCGACGAGCTTGCCGCGCGCGGTTGCGCAGGCCTCCTCGGCCTCGACCGGGGCATCGCGGCCGCGAATGATGACGGGATTGCCGAGGCGGATCTTCGTCGCCGCGTCGTCGCTGACCGCAACCTGCGGCAGGCAGTCGAGCGCCGCCGCTGTTTCGACAAGCAGCGCATCGATGGCGCTGAAATCGACCGGGGCGTCCATTTCATCGGATTTGTCGTCATCCTTTTCGCCAAAGCGGGCCGCTTCCAGCTCGGCGATAGTGACGAAATCATCCGGCGTGAACGGCTCGACCTCGACGCGGCGCAATTCGGCGACGTGGCCGAAGCAGCCGAGATCGCGGCCCATGTCGCGGGCCAGCGAACGCACATAGGTGCCCTTGCCGCATTCGACCTCGAAGACAGTCTTGTCGGCACCATGCTCGACAATATCCAAACGGCCGATTTCAATTTCCCGCGCGGGTATCTCGACTGTCTCGCCTTCACGGGCAAGGTCATAGGCGCGTTCGGCGGCGATCTTGATGGCCGAGAATTGCGGCGGCGTCTGCATGATGACGCCGGTGTATTTCGGCAGCAGCGCCCTCACCTCCGCCTCGTCCGGCCGACGGTCGGAATTGCTGGTCACCGGGCCTTCGAGGTCGTCGGTCGAGCGCTCTTCGCCCCAGGCGACGGTGAAGCGGTAGACCTTGGCGCCGTCCTGCACATAGGGAACGGTCTTGGTCGCCTCGCCGAGCGCGATCGGCAGCATGCCGGAAGCCAGCGGATCTAGCGTGCCGGCATGGCCGGCCTTCTCGGCCTGAAACAGCCATTTGATCTTGGAAACCGCCTCGGTCGAGCCCATGCCGACCGGCTTGTCCAGCACCACCCAACCGGAGACCGGCCGCCCCTTCTTCTTACCGCGACGCGCCACCTATTCCTCGTCCTTGTCGTTGTTCTTGCCGTCACCGAGATCGCGTGCGACTTCGGGCGATTTCAGCAGTTCATTGATCTTCGCGAAATTGTCGAAGGAAGTGTCGAGCCTAAAGCGAAACTCCGGCATGTACTTCATCTGCCTGAGCGCGCCGGAGACGCGGCCGCGGATGAATTTCGCGTGCCTGTTGAGCGCCTCGATCACGGCGCCGTCGTCGCCTGCGCCAAGCGGCGAGACGAAGGCGGTGGCGATCTTGAGATCGGGCGACATGCGCACCTCGGACACCGAGACGACGCTGTTCTCGATCACCGGATCGATGATCTCGCCGCGCTGCAAGGTTTCGGACAGGGCGTGACGTACCTGCTCGCCGACACGCAGCATGCGCTGGGAGGGGCCTGACGGTGTCGAACGGGGCATTTTCTCTGGTCCTGAAATCGTGAAGCGCGGGATGGGACCGCGCCACATGTCTCAACATGCATGAGGGAACTGGGCGGCAGCCTTTCGGCCGCCGCCCGTTATTATTCGGCAAGTATACCCGAATTAGAGCGTTCTGGTTACCATCTCGACGCGGAAGCACTCGATGACGTCGCCGACACGCATGTCCTCGTAGTTCTGGAAGGCCATGCCGCATTCCTGGCCGCCCGGCACTTCCGCAACCTCGTCCTTGAAGCGCTTCAGCGTCTTCAGCGTGCCTTCGTGGATCACGACGTTGTCGCGGATCAGGCGAACACCCGCGCCACGCTCGACCTTGCCTTCGGTGACACGGCAGCCGGCGATCTTGCCGACCTTGGAGATGTCGAAGATCTCGAGGATCTCGGCATTGCCGATGAAGGTCTCGCGCCGCTCCGGCGAAAGCATGCCGGAAAGCGCTGCCTTCACGTCATCGACGAGGTTGTAGATGATCGAGTAGTAGCGGATCTCGATGCCGGCCGCGGCCGCGGCCGCACGCGCCTGCGCATTGGCGCGGACGTTGAAGCCGATGATCGCCGCTCCGGACGTCTCGGCGAGCGAGACATCGCTTTCGGTAATGCCGCCGGCGCCGGCATGGACGATGCGCGCGCGCACCTCGTCATTGCCGAGCTTTTCAAGCGCGGCATTGATCGCCTCGATCGAACCCTGCACGTCGCCCTTGATGACCAGCGGGAATTCCTTCAATCCGCTCGTCTGCAGCTGCGACATCATCTGCTCGAGCGAGCCGCGCTGGCCGGCATGCTTGGCCACCGCCTTATCGCGCGCCAGGCGCTGGCGGTATTCGGTGATCTCACGGGCGCGCGCCTCGTTGTTGACGACGGCGAAGCGGTCGCCCGCCTGCGGCGTGCCCTGGAGGCCAAGCACCTCGACCGGCATTGCCGGCGGCGCTTCCGGCACATGCTCGCCGCGATCGTTGACGAGCGCGCGCACACGGCCCCACTCGTTGCCGGCGACGATGATGTCGCCCGGCATCAGCGTGCCGGTCTGCACCAGCACCGTGGCGACGGGACCGCGTCCCTTGTCCAGCTGCGCCTCGATGACCGCGCCTTCGGCGGTGCGGTCGGGATTGGCCTTGAGGTCGAGGACTTCGGACTGCAGCAGGATCGCTTCCAAGAGCTTGTCGAGATTGATGCCCTTGGTCGCCGAAACCTCGACGTCCAACACCTCACCGCCCATCGATTCCACGAACACTTCGTGGCGCAGCAGTTCGGTCCGCACCTTCTGCGGGTCGGCATCGCGCTTGTCGATCTTGTTGATGGCCACGATGATCGGCACGCCGGCCGCCTTGGCGTGATTGATCGATTCGATCGTCTGCGGCATCACGCTGTCGTCGGCCGCCACCACCAGCACCGCGATGTCGGTAACCTGCGCGCCACGGGCGCGCATGGCCGTGAAGGCCGCGTGGCCGGGCGTGTCGATGAAGGTGATCTTCTGACCATTCTTCTCGATCTGGTAGGCACCGATATGCTGGGTGATGCCGCCGGCCTCGCCGGAAACGACATTGGCGTTGCGGATGGCATCGAGCAGCGAGGTCTTGCCGTGGTCGACATGGCCCATGATGGTCACGACCGGCGGACGCGACACAAGGTCTTCCGGACGGTCGGCGATGTTGAACAGGCCTTCCTCGATGTCGGACTCGGCGACGCGGCGGACCGTGTGGCCGAATTCGGAGGCGACCAGCTCAGCCGTGTCGGCGTCGATGACGTCGCCTGGCTTCAGAATCTGGCCTTGCTTCATGAAGAACTTGACCACGTCCACGGCGCGCTCGGACATGCGCTGCGCCAGTTCCTGGATGGTGATGGTTTCGGGCAGGATCACTTCGCGCATGACTTTCTCGCGCGGCTCATTGTGAAGCGCGCGTTTGAATTTTTCCTGGCGGCGACGCATCGACGACAGCGAACGGGCGCGTGCGTCGTCATCCGACAGCGCCGAGTTCAGCGTCAGCTTGCCGCGGCGGCGATCTTCCTCGCCCTTTGTCGGCTTGGCAGGCCTTGCCACTTCCGGCGTCGCAAGACGGCGCGGTGGCGCACTCGCGGCACCGGCACCGGTACGCCTCGGCTTGGCCTCCTCCTCGTCGTCAGCGGTGGCGACATCCGCAGCCAGCGGCGCGCGGCGGCGAGCCTCTTCCTCGGCGCGCCGGCGGGCCTCGGCCTCAGTCTGCAGGCGTGCCTCCTCCTCGGCCTGACGGCGCGCGGATTCGTCGCGCTCGCGCTTGCGGCGTTCCTCTTCCTCGGCGCGGCGCTTGGCATCTTCCTGAGCGCGCAAGCGATCCTCGGCCTCGCGGGCCTTGGAGCCTTCCAGCGCCTTGCGGCGCGCTTCCATCTCGCCGCGCGAGAGCTCGTTCAGGACCATGCCGGAACGCTCCGGCGGCGGAGGCGGCGCCTTCGGCGCTTCCTGCACGACAGGCGCGGCGGCAACGGCGGGCTTCGGCGTGAAGACGGACGCAGCCACCGGTTCCGGCTTGTCGCCGGGCAGCGAGAACTTGCGCTTCTTGGTCTCGACCACGACCGACTTGGTGCGGCCATGCGAGAAATTCTGGCGCACGGTGCCCTGCTCGAGGCCGGGGCGCTTCAGCGTCAAGGTCTTCTTCGGCGTCACGCTCAACGTCTTGTCGTCGCCCGATTTCGTATCGCTCATTCCATATCCTCTGCGGCATCATCTTCGTCAGCAACGGCCGCAAGCATTGCCAGATCGTTCGGGGTACCGCCCCGATATCGGTCGAGCGCAACTACGCGCTTCTCAACCGCCTGTCCCGCGTCCTGCGCGAGAACGGCAGCATGTATCACATTTGTACCCCCCAATGCCAAGCTCAACTCGGCTTCGGGGAAAAGTTTGTAGGCAAGGATGGCCGGTCCGCCGAGATGGACGGTTGCCCGCCGCGCCTGACTGATCTTGCGGACACCGTCGTCCGAAGCCTCGGTCGCATGCAGCACCAGAAGCGCCAGCCCGTCGCGCACGGCGCCTTCGACCTTGGCGGCGCCAAGGACGACGGCGCCAGCCTTGCGAGCAAGGCCAAGCATGCCCAGAGCGGATCTGGAGAGCAGCCCGTCGACCATGCCGCCGAGATCGGCCGGAACGATCACCTGCGCCTTGAAGGCACGGGCAAACAGGTTCTTGGCCGCTGCCTTCTCGATATGTAGGCGATCGGCAGTAACCCAGCAACCGCGGCCGGGCAGATTCCTCTTGATGTCCGGAACGACGGCCGAATCCGGGCCGACGACGAAGCGGATCAGTTCATCCGCTTCGGCCTGCCTGCGCGTAACGATGCAAGTGCGATCGTTCATCTCGTCCACGGGCTTTGCGATTGGTGGTCACCTCACGCACCAACGGTTTCGTCGGCCGCTGCCTCTTCGGCAGCGAGTTCTTCCTCGGTGATCCAGCCGGCCTGCTTGCGGGCGGCGAGCACCATCTGCTCCGCCTCCGCGCGCGAGACGCCGTGGCTGGCGAGCACGCCCGGATAGACCTTGGTCTCGCCGTCCTTGCGCTCCTTCCAGCCGATCAGATCGTCGGCGGCATAGCCGGCGAAGTCCTCGACCGTCTTCACGCCGTCCTCGCCGAGCGTCACCATCATAGCGGTGGTGATGCCGGGGATGTCGCGCAGCTCGTCCTTGACGCCCAGCGCCTTGCGCTTTTCGTCGTGCTCGGCCTCGATCTTCTCCAGATATTCGCGGGCGCGGGTCTGGATTTCCGAAGCGGTGTCCTCGTCGAAGCCATCGATCGAGGAAATTTCGCCAGAGTCGACATAAGCGACTTCCTCGACGCTGGTGAAGCCTTCGGAGGCAAGCACCTGGCCGACCATCTCGTCGACGTCGAGCGCTTCCATGAAGAGCGCCGAACGCTCGACGAATTCCTTCTGGCGACGCTCGCTTTCTTCCTGCTCGGTCAGGATGTCGATATCCCAGCCGGTGAGCTGCGAGGCAAGGCGCACGTTCTGGCCGCGGCGGCCGATGGCCAACGACAGCTGGTCGTCCGGTACCACCACCTCGATGCGCTCGGCGTCCTCGTCGAGCACCACCTTGGCGACCTCGGCCGGCTGCAGCGCGTTGACGATGAAGGACGCGGCCGATGGCGACCACGGAATGATATCGATCTTCTCGCCCTGCAATTCGCCGACCACGGCCTGGACGCGGCTGCCGCGCATGCCGACGCAGGCGCCGACCGGATCGATCGAGGAATCGCGCGAGATGACCGCGATCTTGGCGCGCGAGCCCGGATCGCGGGCGACCGACTTGATCTCGATGATGCCGTCGTAGATTTCCGGCACTTCCATGGTGAACAGCTTGGCCATGAACTGCGGATGCGTGCGCGACAGGAAGATCTGCGGGCCGCGCTGCTCGCGTCGCACGTCATAGACATAGGCCCGCACGCGGTCGCCATATTTGTAGTTCTCGCGCGGGATCAGCTCGTCGCGGCGGATGATCGCCTCGCCTCGGCCGAGATCGACGATGACATTGCCGTACTCGACGCGCTTGACGGTGCCGTTGACGATCTCGCCGATGCGATCCTTGTACTCGTCATACTGGCGATCGCGCTCAGCCTCACGCACCTTCTGGACGATGACCTGTTTGGCCGACTGCGCGGCGATGCGGCCGAAATCCATGGGCGGCAGCTGCTCGGCGATGAAGTCGCCGATCTGGGCGTCGGGGTTGCGCTCGCGCGCCGTGGAAAGCGCGATCTGCGTCGCGTAGTCCTCGACCTTCTCGACCACTTCCATCAGCCGCTGCAGCTTCATCTCGCCGGTGTTCGGGTTGATGTCGGCGCGGATGTTGGTCTCCTGGCCGTAACGAGAGCGCGCCGCCTTCTGGATCGCATCGGCCATGGCGGCGATGACGATCTGCTTGTCGATCGACTTTTCACGTGCGACCGCGTCGGCGATCTGCAGCAGTTCAAGCCTGTTGGCGCTTACAACCATTGTCTTTCTCCCGATTTCGCGCCGGGCATACGGCCCGGCTACTCAATCAACTTTCCTGTTCGGTTTCGTTTTCCTCGCCGTCGGCGGCGTCTTCCGCCTCGCCACGGCGCTTCCTGGCTTCCTTGCGCGCCCGGTTGTCCTTCGACAGGGCATCGCGGATGAGATCGTCGGTCAGCACCAGCCGGGCCTCGGCGATCGCGTCGTAAGGCACGCGCACCGTCGGCTCTTCGCCATAGGCCGCCTTGTCGCGCTCGATCAGGATGCCATCGGCATCCGCCTCGGCGATCTTGCCCTTGAAGCGTTTGCGGTCGCCGACAAGAACCGATGTCTCCAGCTTGACCAGATGGCCGGTCCAGGCGGTGAAATCCGACTTGCGCACCAGCGGCCGGTCGATGCCTGGCGAGGAAACTTCCAAATGATACGCCTTTTCGATCGGATCATCGACATCGAGCGCCGGCGACACGGCGCGGCTGACCTCTTCGCAATCCTCGACGGTCATGGTGCCGTCCTCGCGTTCGGCCATGATCTGCAGCGTCAGCCCGTTCTGGCCAGTCAACTGCACCCGCACGAGCCGGAAGCCGATGGCCTTGAGCACCGGCTGCACGATCAGCGCAATGCGCGCATCGATACCGCTTTCGCGGATGATACGGTCGTCGGCCTCGCTTGCCGCTGCAGTCATCAGATCCCTGTCGCTTTTTGCTTCCGGCCGGCAGGTAACAAAAAAGAGCGGGACCGGGTGGACCCACTCTTCGTCATACCGACCAAGAATTTGAAGTTGATATAGACGATTGCCGCCGGCGTTTCAAGCCTTGAGGCACAAGGCCAGCGGTGGTGTCTACAACTGGCGCGGCCATCGTTGGGCCGCATGCATCACGGTGAGTATCTCGATCTCCTCGCCGATAACACGGTAGGGAATTATGTAGGGGACATCAGCGAGGACCAGTTCTCGTGTACCTTTCACCCGCC